>CAZGKX010000016.1:0-4830 GCA_964525945.1 uncultured Legionellaceae bacterium | reverse complement strand
TATTGACGCAGGCTTTGAATATCAATCTCTGAATCAAAATGGCCAATATTGCACAAAATGGCTTGGTTTTTCATGCGCAACATATGCGCATGAGTGACCACATGATGGTTGCCCGTTGCACTGACCACAATGTCAACGTCTTCTGCAACATCATCCAATCGGACCACAGGATAACCTTCCATTGCCGCTTGCAAAGCACAAATAGGATCAATCTCAGCAATCCAAACTCGCGCACCTTGCCCACGCAGTGCTTGCGCACACCCTTTACCCACATCACCATAACCAAGAATAAGCGCGGCTTTACCAGCAATCATTACATCGGTGGCCCGTTTTAAGCCGTCCAACAACGACTCTCGGCAACCGTATAAATTATCAAATTTTGATTTGGTCACTGCATCATTGACATTGATCGCTGGGGTTTTTAATTGGCCTTTTTTGGCCATTTCATACAATCGAGCCACACCTGTTGTGGTTTCTTCTGAAACACCTTTGATGGTCTCAAGCATTTCTGGGTATTTGTCGTGGATAATCTGGGTGAGATCCCCACCATCGTCCAATAACAAATTGGGGGTCCAGCCATTTGGCCCACGCAGTGTTTGCTCCACACACCACCAATATTCCTCTTCCGTTTCGCCTTTCCAAGCAAAAACGGGAATGCCAACTGCAGCCATGGCGGCAGCGGCGTGATCTTGGGTGGAATAAATGTTGCACGACGACCATCGCACTTCAGCCCCTAATGCAATCAATGTTTCCATCAACACCGCTGTTTGGATGGTCATGTGCAAACAACCCGCGATCCGTGCACCTTGCAAAGGTTGTTTAGCAGCAAATTCTTCACGCAACGCCATCAAGCCAGGCATTTCCGTTTCAGCAATCGCAATTTCCTTTCGCCCCCATGCGGCCGTTGTGATGTCAGCCACTTTGTAGTCATGCGTGCGTGCGGCAATAGGCTTTGTTATTTCGTTGATGTCAGACATTAAAAATACTCCGTTTATACTGAAATGGCTTTACGCAATTCGGATACTTTATCCAAGCGTTCCCAAGGTAAATTGTCACGACCATAATGACCGTAAGTGGCCGTTTGTCGGTAAATGGGGCGCAGCAGATCGTGATGATCAATAATGCCTTGCGGGGTTAAATCAAAATGGGTGTCGATCAAATCAATGATCATTTCCTCATCCAAATGGCCTGTACCAAATGTTTCAACGTGAATTGACGTAGGTTCTGCCACCCCAATAGCATAGGAGACTTGAACTTCGCATTTATCCGCTATCCCTGCTGCAACAATATTTTTTGCCACATGACGCGCTGCGTAAGCTGCTGAACGATCCACTTTGGAAGGGTCTTTGCCCGAAAAACAACCGCCGCCATGCCTGGCCATGCCGCCATAAGTGTCGACAATAATTTTACGTCCAGTCAAACCACAATCACCCAATGGGCCACCAATTACAAAACGTCCGGTGGGATTAATAAAATAACGGGTTTGCGATGTTAACCAATCAGCGGGGATCACGGCCTTGATGATTTCTTCACGCACAGCTTCAATCAAATCAGCATGACTGATCTCAGGATCATGCTGTGTGGAAAAAACAATGGTGTTCACTGATACAGGTTTGCCTTTTTCGTAATTTAAGGTCAATTGGCATTTGCCATCGGGCCGTAGCCAAGGCAATTGGCCGTTTTTGCGCAACAAGGCTTGACGCTCCATCAAACGGTGCGAATAGGCAATCGGCGCAGGCATAAAAACATCAGTTTCTCGCGTTGCATACCCAAACATCATGCCTTGATCACCGGCCCCTAAAATTTTCGTTGCTTGGTTATCAACCCCTTGCGCAATATCAGCGGATTGTTTGCCAATAGCAGACAATACAGCACATGATTCCCAGTCAAATCCCATGGTAGAGCTGTTGTAACCGATGTCTTTAATGACACTACGGGTAATTTCTTCAACATCCACCCAAGCCTTTGTCGTAATTTCACCACCGACCAACACCATGCCGGTTTTCACAAATGTCTCACAAGCTACACGGGCTTTGGGGTCTTGCGCTAAGATGGCATCTAATATTGCATCGGATATTTGATCAGCTATTTTATCGGGATGACCTTCTGATACGGACTCAGAAGTAAATACGTGGGCATTTTTCACGGTTATTGCGCTCCTTTAGATGTCATCAATGTTATAAATTGTTTAAAAATGACCTCGATATCATGTGGCCCAGGACTTGCTTCTGGATGACCTTGAAAGCCAAATGCAGGTTTATGTTGATGTTTGATTCCTTGTAAACTTTGATCAAACAATGAACGATGAGTCACCGTTAAACAATCTGGTAATGCGTTTTCGTCAATCATAAAGCCGTGGTTTTGGCTCGTGATAAAAACACGTTGTTGGCCATCCACTTCAATCACAGGATGGTTCGCCCCATGGTGACCAAACTTCATTTTTAACGATTGCGCACCACAAGCCAACGCTAAAATTTGAAAACCTAAACAAATCCCAAATACCGGTAGATTTTCTTCCAGGAAAACTTTGGTGGCTTGGATTGCATAATCACAGGCGGCCGGGTCGCCGGGGCCATTTGATAAAAATACACCATCCGGGTTCATGCTCAAGACTTCAGCCGCACTTGTTTCAGCAGGCACCAACGTCACATGGCATCCCATGTCGTGCAAAATACGTAAAATGGTGTGTTTGACCCCAAAATCATAGGCAACCACATGTAATTTTAATGGTTGAGAAGCCGTTGCCCATTCGCCCTGCCCTTCGTGCCAACGTTCAACCGTTTGCCGGCTGACCACTTTTGCCAAATCACATCCCGCCAATCCAGGAAAAGAAGCGGCCTTTTGTTTTGCCTCCGCAATGTCGGTAACGCGTGTGGAAATGCATGCGCCAATCGCGCCTTCCTCCCGTAAACGCTGGGTCAAATAACGGGTATCGAGACCTGCAATAGCAACAACACCCTGCTTCTTTAACCAATCGGGCAAGGATTGTTCTGCACGATAATTGCTGGATACTGGCGAACAATTGCGCACAACCAGTCCTGCCGCCCACACTTTTGAAGATTCCATGTCCGCTGAATTGCAGCCAGTGTTACCAACATGGGCGGTGGTTAACGTAATGATTTGCTTCGCATAGGAGGGGTCCGTCAACATTTCTTGGTAACCCGTCATGGCCGTATTAAAAACCAATTCCCCCACACTTGTACCATCGGCACCAATCGATACACCTTCAAATACCGTGCCATCGGCTAGAACTAAGATTGCAGGCTTATTGCTCAAAATTTCATATCCTCAAAAAATTTCTTAACACCATCAAACCAAGAGGTGGAACGGGGTGAGTGGGCATTTTTACTGTTGTTCAGGGACTCTTCAAATTGCGTTAATAAATCTTTTTGTTCTCGCGTCAAATTAACAGGCGTTTCCACGACCACTTGACACAGTAAATCGCCTGTTGCATACCCTCTCACTGATTTCATGCCTTTGCCACGCAAACGAAATGATTTTCCAGTTTGAGTTTCCGGCGGAATCTTTAACGCAACGCGCCCTTCCAATGTCGGAACTTCAATAGTACCACCCACAGCAGACGTTACAAAACTAATCGGTACTTCGCAATGCAAATCACTTTCATGGCGTTCAAAAATCGCATGGGCTTTGATACTCACTTGCACGTACAAATCCCCTGTTGAGCCACCATGTGTTCCGGCCTCGCCTTCGCCAGATAATCGTACCCGATCACCGTTGTCAACACCAGCAGGAATTTTAACCGTCAAAACCTTGCTTTCACGCACACGACCATTGCCATGGCAATCGGAGCATGCTTCTGAAATCACATGGCCTTCACCATGACAACTTGGGCAAGTTTGTTGAATAGAAAAAAAGCCTTGCTGGATACGTACTTGCCCTATGCCATTGCATGTCTCACACGATTTAGGTTTTGTGCCTTTTTTAGCACCGGAACCTTCGCAAGTTTTACAACTGCTATGCCGGGGCACGGTTATCTCGATTTGTTTACCTTGAGCCGCTTCTTCCAATGTTAATTGCACATTGTATTGCAAATCAGCACCGCGCTGGCCCCGCGATTGACGTTGGCCACGACCGCCTGAAAAAATGTTCTCAAAAATATCTTCAAACACATCCCCAAAGCCACCAAAACCACCATGACCACCCGCTGCACCATCTACTCCCGCATGACCAAATTGATCGTATGCGGCACGCTTTTGCTTGTCAGACAATATCGCGTAAGCCTTTTGGATGTCTTTGAATTTTTCTTCGGCAGCGCTATCGTCTGGATTGCGATCGGGATGAAATTTCATCGCCATTTTTCGATAGGCTTTTTTTATTTCAGCATCATCAGCATTCCGACTAACACCTAGAAGTTCATAATAATCATGTTGCATGGGTAACTCGCCCTAAGTTAAAGAGGCTGCGCCTCATGGTTAATAGCTTGATGGAACATCGAATTATTGAGAGTGATACAACCGAGCCGCGACCGTAAGGGAGCGGAAATTCAAGGGTGCAGATACCCGCTCAAATGGGCATTGCGACCTTAAAAATTTCCGCTCCCTTACGGTCGCGGCTCGGTGTATCTTATTGTTATGAGAGGAAATTACAACTCAATCATTTTTTTCGTTGTTGACCTCTTCAAATTCCGCATCCACTACACTCGCGTCAGGTTGTGCCGCACCCTGTTCAGGTTGCGCAGCAGATTGTTGGCCCTCTGCAGATTTTTTGGCATAAACACGTTCAGCCATCTTACCAGAAACAGCCGTCAAAGCAGACAACTTTTCTTCAATTTGAGCTTTTTCATTGCTTTTCAAAGCGTCTTTTAGCTCA
>CAZGKX010000015.1:0-45848 GCA_964525945.1 uncultured Legionellaceae bacterium | reverse complement strand
ACTGGGTTGGGTGGTTGGGCCTTGAGAGGGTGATGTAGTTGGTGTGCTAGTGGGTTGGGTGGTTGGATCTTGAGAGGGTGATACAGTTGGTATGCCTGTGGGTTGGACACTGGGTTGGGTGGTTGGCCCTTGAGAAGGTGATGCAGTTGGTGCGTCAGTGGGTTGTGAACTGGGTTGTGTGGTTGGCCCTTGAGAGGGTGATACAGTTGGTACGTCAGTGGGTTGTGAACTGGGTTGTGTGGTTGGCCCTTGAGAAGGTGATGCAGTGGGTGCGCCTGTGGGTTGTGAACTGGGTTGGACACTGGGTTGGGTGGTTGGGCCTTGAGAGGGTGATGCAGTGGGTGCGCCTGTGGGTTGGGCACTGGGTTGGGTGGTTGGATCTTGAGAGGGTGATGTAGTTGGTGTGCTAGTGGGTTGTGAGGTTGGATTTTTTGTGGAGGCCTCTTGCCAAATGGCGGCCATAGCGTTGGCTATAATTTTAACGGATGATGTAATCTCCGTGGCTGCACTTACCATGGATGAAAACAGAGTGTGATCAACCGTAATCACCATAGTGGCTGGTGTGCTGACAATGTTTTGTTGTGTGTTATTATAATGGAAGGATGGAGGCAATATATAATCATCGATGGCAGCATTGGCATCCATTCTAAGCAGTGCTAAAGCTGCGAGGCCCCCATTATAATTCACTGTGTTAATCGAACTGATGCTAGTATCGTCATTAATTGTAAAAAAAATACCACGTTCTGCGTAACTTGCATCATTACATAACATCGTACTTTTTTGGATGTTGCCATTTAGATCCATCGTAATATACCAGGCTGCTTTTGCGCCTCCAGGAATCCCCGAAGTTGTACTGCCAATTGCCATGAGTTCATCAGCGTTATTTGATGAAGTCTTGGGTTTAAATTTGATGTAATCTAAGTTATCGGTGCCCGTTCCACTCAGTTTGTTGATCCAAATGCGTTGGCCTGTTTGTCCATTGATTGACCCCATCATTGCATCAAGACCGATGGTCCCAGAAAAAAAAATAGTATTATTTTTTTCTGCAATCGCGGTAATAACGGTGTTGGCTCCAGTGGTACCGAACAGCTCACTCCAACTCTCAAGCCAGCCTGTTGCTGTTTTAGTGACCTTGGTTAAAAAACCTTTTAATGGAACGGTAGATATTCTCCCACCAATCAAATAAGCATCATCGCTCATCGATATGATCTGATATGCGAGCCCGTTGGCTGGAAGTTGAATGGTATGTGCTGAAAGAATCGTTGCCGTAGATGGATTAAATTCCATGATTCTCATGGACGTGCTGGATGAGATCAAGCAAAGCAACGTATGATTGGTCGTGGCTGTTAAATCTATAATGGCCAGGTTATCGAAATTACTGAATACCCAAGCCGCCTCAAGCGAGCCATTGTTAAGATTATTTTTACTGAGGTAGGGTTCTAATAAACCATCTGATGTTCGTCTCCTCGCCCCGCCGGAGTAAATCGATCCATCCATGACGATATGGGGCTGTAAATAATTATGCGCCGCATTCCCAGCATCTTGCTGATGAAACCATTTTAAGTGTCCGTTGGAGTCAAATTGACCAAGAATACTATTGCCGGTGACAAGGGTTGGGCCTGGATGCACATAACCTGCAATATTATTACTTCCATCGCTGTTCGCTGTTATGCTGCGAGAAAAAAGCGAATTGAGTGGGTCATCTTGATAAACTCCAAATGCTGTTGCACTTTTCGCTTCAGTTCGTAACGGTAGGGTCGACAGCAACGCACATAAACCAATCATAATTTGGGAAGATTGGGGTTGTGAATATTGAAGAATAAAAGCTGTTAATTGAAATAAACTTAAAAAATTTAAAATTTCCATGCGTATCCTTACTTGGGCCCTTTAAAGAAGAGTTGTCGAGGTCAGGTCCATCTATTATATTAGTTGGTCTTTGCAGTGAGCATTAACGTAAACTCTTTAGCAAAAGTATAGGTCTTGAAAACAGAAATGTAAAAATAAAGACAATTGGATAAATTACAGTACCACTTACCCGAGGACGCAAAACTTCTTCGGAGGCTCTTGTTCGTTATAAAGCTCAAAATCAACGTGAATGCTTTCACTGAGTTCATGCTCTTTCAAGCCAGCTGCCATTTTTTTCAAGGTTTTGTCTGAGCGTTGCTTAACAAATGAAATTTTAGGTATTGTGTCCTCGCACTCATCCATTTTATGGACGGCTAGAGCTACATGACGAAAGAAACATTTTCGGTAACATGTTTAATCCTCGTTTGATTTACTCATCGGGGTACTTTGATGAAAAACCATCTGCCACCTATTGTTTCGCTTGCGCCATAGGGAACTGCGTAACGCTTTTTTTACAGGCGCACCAGGAGCGTTTTTTTTGTGGCTTGTGTAGGTGAGTAGCACCAGATGATTTGCAAGTACTTTTGTTAAAAAATCTGTGCCAGAATATATGGATGGATCTTCCATCATAAGCCATTGCACTGCATCAGCTTTGTAGCAATGAGTCGTGCTGTTAACAATTTCAATAAATTCTTCGTCAATAAGCATGCTTAAGGTGGGTCCAGGTTCTTTTCGATCAAGCAAGCGTTTTTCCTGGGCAATAATATGTTCCTTGCTGGCTTTTGATAATGTATCAGGTTTAAGGTGCTTAAGTAGGTCTTCAACAATAACATCAACAGATTGTTTGGCGGTATCAACGACTAAATGTGGAGACCAGGGTTCATAATCTCGCGCTTTGACATCTTGCCATTTAGGTAATTGATGTCCAATAATATCAGGGTTTCTGGTTTCAACTCTTCGTTGATGTTCTCTCAAATCTGAGCAGATCAATTCAACTTCAAGGAAAGCCACGTCAGCCTCTTTAGCTACATTCCGCCATGCTTCTCGCGTGATTTGTATTGCGTTCACCGAATCCGCAACGACCGTCATACCCAGTTTTAAATTTTCCAAGGCTTGTGCCCAACAAACCATATATCCTTCAGGACCTTCTAGTTGCGCCTCTCTCTTTAATACTTGTTCCACCGTATCAATGCGCAAATACAAAGCTTTCAAGTCTTTGGCTAGGGCTTTTGCTACGGTTGTTTTGCCGACACCCGGCAAGCCTCCGAATATAATAAGCATTGATTTTTTATCCCTTATTTACCACCTCACGAACGATAAATGTATCAAATTCAACCAAACAAACAAAGACAAATTGGGATAATCATGTTTTGGACGCTTTATCAGTAAAAATTACGGCGTTACACCTCAAAAAAACGCGCTATTAGCATTAATGCACTGTAAATAAATCACGTGGTTCAAGCACTGGCTCACTTTCTAATCGTATCACTTGATCGATCATGGCCATATTTACAGGTTGGTGAGAAATCATCACGATGGTCATCATTCCTTTCAAGAGGGCAAGAGTATGTTGAATATGCTGTGCGCGCTCACCATCCAGTGAATTGGTGCTTTCATCAAGAATTAACAACTGGGGTTTCTGCAAAATGGCTCTGGCAAGCGCTAAGCGTTGACGTTCTCCTCCGGATAATGTAACACCGTTATCGCCAAGTTGTGTGTCCAATCCGGCAGGAAGGTGATAAACAAAGTCTGCTGAAGCCAATTCCAGGGCGTAATAAAGCTCTGCCTCTGCAGTTTCCGTGCTAAACCAAAGTAGATTTTCTCGAATTGTCGCGTTAAACAAAAAGATATCTTGGGTAATATAGGCGATTTGTTTACGCCAGGCATGCGCGTTTGTTGGTGTAAGCAACTGCTTGTCAATATAGATCTCACCTGCTGTGGGCTCTGCTAAACCGCAAATTAAATCGACCAATGTTGTTTTGCCGACCCCTGATGGTCCTAACACCAATGTTGAGGTGTTCTTTTTCAATTGAAAATTCATACCCTGAATAATTTTTTTGTTGGAATGAGGATAATTGAAGGAAACTTTGTGCCCTCTGATTTCCTGCTCAAAAGGAATCCTTATCGACGTGTCAATTGATTCTTGGTGCTGAGCCGTTTTTTTCAGTAATTCGGTAATGTGTTGATACGCTGGTACTTGGTGCAAAACCCGCTGGTATATTTGTTGAGCATTGGAAACCAGTGGCAATATGCGCGCATAAATAATCAACAGTAGCGTCAGTTGTTGAATGGGTATGCCGAATATTTCAAGCGCCACATACAACAATAAACTAAAAGCGATGGCGGAACCTGTGGTATTGAACAAACGATTACGGGCAACGCCCATGTGCAATTGGGTGCTTAGTTTTTCAAGTGTTTGTCCAGTTTTTTCAAATGCCGCAACGGACAGTGGCTCAAATCCCGAGCCTTTAATGGATTTGATACCATAAAGTTGTTGGCTAATGACCTGATGCAATTCTTGATTGATCTGGAGGTGTTTTTCACCCGCATTGACTGTATTGCGATGCAGGGGAAACATCAATGCAAATAAAAAAGTTGCTGAACCTACCGCAAACAGCGTCATTGACCATGACAAGAAAAATGCAATGGTGGTGTTTACGCCGATTAAAAACAGTTGGTTGATGAGGATCAGCAGTTGATGATTGCATAGGGCAAGTTGGTGCGTTTCAGTGATCACCAAATGCACCAAATCCGATTTTTTTTGCGAACGTAAAAATGACCAACTGGAACATAGCAGTGAACGCTGAAGATGGGTGCGCAAAAATTGATTGTAGCGTTGTTGAAGGCGGGTGCTGGCATGCTGCTCAAGGTAAGCAATGCCTGCTGAGCTGCACAACATGATCGTAAAAAGACTCAACACGCCAACCAAGGTTTCAGGAATGTGAAAGAAATTAAACAAATCATGAAACCGTGCATGCGTGGATGGATGATTGCCTAGAACAGATAGCCCAACAAGCTCCAGCAATGGAATAATCATTAAAAAAGTCAGCCCTGCACTCAGGCTTTTTAATGTGATGAGCGTAAATGAGCATAGCGTCAAAATGCCATTGAAATTAAACAATGACAATAAAAGTTGCTTTAATATTGCAAGCAAAACAAGTTGACGTTGCATGAGTTTAACATAGTCTGAAAATATCACACATGCTACCATGAATCAGTACCCGATAAAGTTATTTTATTGTTGCGTTTTTTGCAGCCAGTGCTGTAATTTTCATTGGCTGCATTCTTTGCCTAGTAGCCTCCAGGATTTAATTTTAAGGGATGAATCTTATGAGAAAATTTATAATTCTATTTTGCTTGCTTTTCCTATCTTGCAATTACGCCGCGGGAAATCGCACTGGAACAGTGAATCACGACCATGTGATCATTGCTCATTTTGGTGACAGCACATGCATGACAGATTACCTGCCGCCCGAGCAGATGGTTGATGCAATCCTCAATGTTCGCCTCAAAGCGGCCTACAAGACCTCGAAGATCACCAACTACAATCTTGGTTTGAGCGGTGATTCTATCCGTGTGTTTCTTGACACTGGGCGTTACGAGCATTGGAAAAATGCTTTAACCGGCGCTTTAACCGGCATCGATATCGCTTTCATCCGTTACGGCAGTAACGATATGAACCACCGCACTCTGTCAGACTATCAAAAGGATCTCGAAGAACTTTGCGATCGGATTGCAACCGACTTCCCGGGTGTCAAAATTATTCTTGAGAGCAACATGTATGAGCCCTGGTATCCTGATTCATTCAACAACGAGTTAAACGATGTGTGGGAGGTGGCCCGGCAAGTTGCGAAGACTCGGGATTATCCTTTTGTTGAAGTATTTAAAAGGCTGAAACGCGAAGCAGGAGTTGGCAAAAAAGATTTGTGCATTCGCAACCAGTCGCTCAGCCTCGAAAAATTTGGCCGGCGGATCGTGGATGATATTGTGGATAAAGAAATGGCCAAAACACCCGACTGGTTCAAGGATGGCCATCCCAATTACAATGCGGTTAAGTTGATTGCCGACGAAGAACTCAAGTTGCTCATCGCGCTTTGGCCAAAGAAGCTTCCCAAGGCAGCAGCTAACTAGGAGCTCTATGCTGATAGAGCAATGAAATAGTCGACAGTCATTGGAAATTGTTCCATATTTAACCTATATTGACAGTATATTATACCCATTAAGAGCAATTGACATGGTGGATAAACTCAGCCCCGATGAAAAAAATTTAAAGGGGTTGTTAGACTCATACAACGCCAGTCAAGGGAGATTATCCTCAAATCCTGCCCAGCAACATAAAGATGCAGAAGCTAACTTTAACAGAGCAAAATCTAATTTTTATGGATTAAACCCATCGTATGATAGCCGTCGGAGTAGATATCAAGATGTGGCTGGATCTATCCAATCTTTAGAAGAAAAGATAGCTTATGCTAAAAGGCAAAATGAAATATACCGAAAACACCATGGTTATTCGAATTACAAATGGGATGGTTACATTGCCGAAAAACAAAAACAACGGAGCCAATTAATGCCTGAATACAGGGCTGCTGAGAAATCGTACGAGTCGGTAAAGGAGAGAAAATATGAATTGGATCATGCAGAAAACATATTAAAAGAAGTGAATGCAGATATTGCAACTGTGAAAACCAGTTTGCCTAAAATCAACGCGGAAGCTCAGCGGCTTGCTCAAAAGGTGGAAGGACTCAATCAACGATGCAATAGCTATGAACATAAAATTGCTGAAAATAATAAAATAATTTCGATGCTAGAGAAAAAAAATCAACGGTTATTTCCAAATAAACACGGTAAAAATATAACCGAATTATCAGCGAGGCATGAAAAATTAGGTGGGCGCTTAATCTCCTGGCAAGGCTCTTTTCGAGAAAGCAGTATCCGGGCAGAAATGAAGGAAATTGACGAATTAATCGCTCAATATAATGACAATGAAGAGAAGATAGGAGAGCGAAGTTCAGAAAATAGAGCCTACCAAGTTCGACTGGATGAAACACAATCAACTATAAAATCCCATCAAGATTTAATTGCCAAAGCGAATGCGGCTTGTGGGCAGACTCCGACTCAGGCTGCTGGCATGGTGACCAGCGACAATACCCAAGCTTTAAAAACAAGCGCCAATGTGGGCAAAAAACTGTCACCTTCTGCCTCTGAGCCAGCTATGGCGACGCAGCAAGAAGAGCCTCAGGCGAATGAAAACGCTCCTCGTTCGTTTTAATAAAATCATCTCAATTTGCGCATTAAAAGGATCCTTTTACCTACGTACCGTGCTTTATGCACGGTATCCATACGATCGTCATTCAAGATTGAAACTAGATTCCACGCATAAAGCGCGGAGCGTAGGTATAGTGAGAGTATAATGTTTATTTAGATGCGTTTACCTTGGTTTGATGGACGCTTGCACTCTGGCTCAAATTACGATTGAATGGGTAAATATTCCTCGTTCATGGGTATTCAATGCTCTGTCGCGTCCGCAATGTCATTTTTTTTACAGCAAGGCTCTTTTTTTTTATCGGCGTGGCCTTTGATGCTTATTGTTCTCCGCTGTCGCCTTCGTCATTTTTAGTCATCAACGATGTGCATTTGAACGCTTTATCAAAGCACCGCATGGTGTTTAACCCCAATTTTGTTTCCAAAGACGATGATTTGGATGAGCCCACATTTAAGAAATTATTGACCACTATCCGTCATAATATGCGTGAAGGTAAGTTGGCTCGCCCTAAGTTTGTTCTTTTTTTGGGTGATTCGGTGGGGCATAACCGTTACCCAAATTCTGTACGTACCGATGAGACGGCTTTTTTTCGGTTGTTCAATCAATATTTTCCTCAGACACCGCTGCTCTTTGTTTTTGGTAACAATGATTCTTTTTTGGATAATTATGGACCTTACCGCACCAATGGTGTTCACGGTTCCCAAAGCCCGGGTGAGATTGCGTTAGCGAGTGGCTGGAAAAATTATTTTTTATCAACGGGCCAAAAATGTGCACGGAACAATAAAATATACCCTTGTCTTTTAAACGAAAACACACAGGATGGTTATTATTCTGTTTATTTACAACCCAAATTTAGATTAATCACCTTAAACACGGTCATGTACACCCCACGGCAGGTGGGCACGAGTCGGCGAGAAGGCCAGTTGCAAATGGATTGGCTCGCCGCCCAATTAAACGACGCGCAAAGGCATGGCGATTCTGTTTTATTGGCAATGCATGTATTGCCGGGACGAAATATGTTGGATAATTCATCTTTTTGGTCGCCTGATGAACAGCCTCGCTTTTTAAAATTGGTCAATGATTATCAATCCACAATTATCGGTATTCTAGCGGCGCATACCCATTATGATGAGATGCACATCATTCAAAATAAGGCGGGACAAAATCAGGTGAATGCTTATATATCGCCTGCGCTTTCAACGTTTCATGGCAACGCTCCAGCCATTCGCATCTATGATTATTCTGACGCTGGCAACAGATGGCAATTAACCGATTACCACACCTATTATTTCGAAAAAAATGCAGGTGAGATAACCCTAAAAAAACTGTACAGTTTTCGTGAATATTATTGTAAAAATACCGATGACTCTTTGCTGCAATGTGGAAAAAATGTCACTTTTGAAAAAATGAAAAAATACTTGGGGGCCGGCAATCCTCAGTTTCCGCCAACGTTTAAATTCCCCCACAATATGATTCTTCAATGAATATCCACCCTGCAAAGACGTTTGGCGTCGAGGAACAAAAATGCCCTCAATCATTGTGAATGGTCATCTATGTTCGGACAGCAAACCGTCCATCATGCACAATGATCGTGGGTTTTTGTTGGGGCATGGTTTATTTGAAACCATGCTGGTGAAAAATGGCCATTTACCCGCATTGGATTACCATTGGCAACGGCTGGTTATCAGTGCACCATGGCTTGATATTGTGTTGCCTTTTTCATGCCATCGGTTGGAATCCATGGTGCAGTCTTTGCTCAAAGAAAATCATCTTCAAAACGAAATCGTGGCCGCGCGCGTTACCGTGACGCATGGCAACAGCGAGCGAGGTATTTTTCCCTCTTCAAAGCCGCGGCCTAATTTTTTAATCACAACGTATGTTCATTCACAACAGGTGATTGATGATTACTCTGCTTTGGTGGTTGATGTTGTAAAAAATGAACATGCTTTGACAAGCAGAATTAAATCCACCAGCTACCTTGAGCAAATTCTTGCAAAAAGACAAGCGTTTGATCAAAATTACCATGAAGCAATTTTATTGAACACGGCCTCCAATGTGGCGGACGGGGCAGTGTCCAACGTTTTTATCGTGAAAAATGAACAAATTATTACCCCACGAGTTGTCGACGGTGCTTTGCCTGGTGTTGTCAGAGCCATGTTGCTGAATGAATTGCGACCGGAATTTAAGATAATAGAACAATCCATTTCCATGCCGGCTCTTTTGGATGCCGATGAGGTGTTTATCACCAATGCTTTGATGGGGGTGCAACCGATTGTCCGGCTCAATGCAAAAACATATACATCATTTATAACAGCGCAAAGCATTGGACAGGCATTACGCGACAAAAAAAATTATATTTAAGTATGCAAAGCCTAAAGTACTTCGAAGTAAAAAAATAAGCTCAGTCCTATGTATAATGCTTGAAGTTTTGAACCGTTCATCTGATGATGAGCAATCAACCACAAGTTGTAAGGACAATGCTCATGATCAAGTCAAAAGGTTATGCCGGTTGGGATGCCAATACACCATTAAAATATTATGAATTTGAGCGAAGGGCACTCGGTGAATTTGATGTTCATATTAAAATTCACTATTGCGGTGTTTGTCATTCCGATATTCATACGGTCCGCAATGAATGGGGCGGCGCGATTTATCCTTTGGTGCCTGGGCATGAGATCGTGGGGGTGGTGGCAAAAGTTGGCGCCAAAGTGATTCGCTTTCAAGAAGGTGAAGTGGTGGGCGTCGGCTGTATGGTTGGCTCTTGTGGGCATTGCGATGCTTGCAGCGATGATCTTGAACAATATTGCCCGGCAACGGTTTTTACTTACAACAGCATGGACGCCGACGGCACGGTCACCAAGGGTGGTTATTCCGACAACATTGTGGTGCATGAAAAATTTGTTCTGAACATGCCTAAACATCTAAATTTAGCCGCTGCGGCCCCGTTGTTATGTGCTGGCATCACCACGTATTCGCCCCTTAAACATTGGCAGATTGGTGAAAATGATACGATCGGTGTGGTGGGTTTGGGTGGGTTGGGGCACATGGCTGTAAAATTTGCACGTGCGTTTGGTGCACATGTGGTTGTGTTTACTGCATCACCGCAAAAAAGAGCTGATGCGTTGCGCATGGGGGCCGATGAGGTGGTTTTATCCACCGATGTTGATGAAATGGCAAAGCACAGCAATCGTTTTGATTTCATTCTCGATACGACTTCTGCGCGGCATCATCTGGAAGCGTACATGGCGTTGTTAAAACCCGAAAAAACATTGTGCATGCTGGGGATTGCGCCAGAACCTTTGCAAATAGGGACGTTTAGTCTGATCAAAGGGCGCAAAAAACTCTCTGGGTCTTTAATCGGTGGCATTGCTGAAACGCAAGAGATGTTGGATTATTGCGGGAAACATCACATCACGTGTGACATTGAATTAATCCCTATTCAATATCTTAACGAAGCGTATGAACGCATGCTTAACAGTGATGTGAAATACCGTTTTGTGGTTGATATGAGTTCTTTGCAACACACGTAACTTGATCACCTGTTATTTAAAATATGGCCCCCTTATTTGTCGAATTCTTCATCAAGCCGTCTCATTTTTTTAACCAAAATAAAATTGACGATAAGATGGGTTAGCGTTAACTTATCTGGACATTGATCTAAGGAGCTTCCTACCATGATTTTACACCGATTATTAGCATCCCATCCTTCATTATCGACAACAGATAAATTTGCGTTTGTTGTGCTCAAGCGCTTATCGATAACGGAGGCAGCCACCGCACTTGGTCTTGCTTATGAGCCTCCTTATGCTACAGATTTAACGCCTGTTCAGCGCACGGTTTTGGGCGCTGTTGGGCGTTTATCAAGGCTAATAGCCAATGCTTACGAATCCACGTTAAAGAAACAACCTTCCAAATCAGCGATAAAAAAACAGGCCATGGAATCGGCCCGAAGCATTTTGTCTTCTTTCAAAAATGATCATGATGTCAGCGACAAAATAAAAGATTTTCTCGGTGAAAGAAATAAAAGAATCCTTGAAAACTTGAAAAAGCACCCGCCAATCAATGAATTGGCAACGATAGAAACGTTGCTTGTCACAGCCTTTCCTCAAATTGATAAAATTCAGTTAAAGGCCATCCTTCATGAGATGAACCAAGCAATCCTTTCATTAAATCCCGATGCAGAGTCACAGGTAAAATTAAATGCAGTGGTTGAACCGAGCGATTCGTCCAACATATTGTTACCATCCATGGAATCATCCAGCCAAAATTTGGAAGACGAAGCTCTGGGTCAACAATCGCACCAAGCAATAGAAAAAGAAGAATTGGATGGAAATGATGGGGATTATGTAAAAATTAATATTGATGGATTGCTACAACACACCGTCTTTTCCAAAGCGGCGTCTTCCCCTGGCTCACCTTCCCGAGCTGTAGCAAAGGGGCGGATCATGAATGTTGATTCTCAACAAGAAGACGAGAAACAACAATGCGTCATATGCTAGGGTTTGTCTCTTGAAGTTTGCCTCATGATGGGTCCATTGCTTTTCAATTGATTCATCTTGCAAATAAATGTACAATTGGCGCTTGTCATTTTGGATAAGAGCCATCGGTATATTTGCTGGCATTGAAGGTATTTTATGAATAAAATTTTCAGTATATGTTTATTTAGCGTGTTTCTTTCACCTTGCCTGGCCGATACAGCGGCAGATCCTAATTCGTTGCAATTCACCTCTTCTTTCGACAATTTTGCAGCGGTTTCTTGTGATAAATCCGCTACATTGTGCATGGCCATCGGTGGCAAAACCGAGCTGAATAGTAATCCTCGTCTTGTCTATATGTCTCAAGATGGTGGCAATACCTGGAGTGATGCCATGGATTTGCCCTCCGTTGAAAAGGAGTCAACGCCGAATGATTCAAGTTTGGTGCAATCTTTGAGTTGCAATGATTCCGGCATGTCTTGTGTGGTGGTGAGCTCTGCTTTTGTTCAGAATGTGCCTGTTCCGGTTGTTTATACCACCCAGGATCGAGGATTCACTTGGAGCAAACCGCAAGTTCTCGGATTGCCAAAAATAATTAACAAAAAAATCCCGCATTCGAATGATACCGTTTCGGTCAAAGTGACTTGCGATCAAACGGGCTTGAATTGCAAAATTGCAGGTACTTTCATCAGCAGGAAAGGCGCTGTTCCTTTGTTGTATCTCTCAAAAAACGCCGGCCAAAATTGGTCTCGATTTGACCAGCTGCAGCAGCCCTATTGGACGGCCCCCAGCTCTTTGGATTACACTGGCACAGCATTAAATAGCATCGCTTGTGGTCAATCAGGGCGAAATTGTATTGCGGTAGGTTCTGTCATGACGGCCAACTCATGGTTGTCCTTAAGGTATTCTGATAAGCCCATTGTTTATTCAACCAAAGATGCTGGGGTGACCTGGAGTGCACCAGTTATACTGCCTACTCCCGTGAACGATAACAATGCCAGTACAGTGACTGCCGCGGCTTGTGATGCTTCAGGGAAATTGTGCACAGTGATTGGGTATACGGTGAATGTGGACACCTATCAAAAAAAATCATTTTCGTTCACCACTAAAAATGGTGGCAAAGCGTGGGGTAAACAAACCCATATTCCCTCTGACGGTCTGGATCTATATTTAAATGCTTTGGATTGCGATGAGATGGGCCAATTTTGCCATGCGGTGGGCTGGGATTACAAAAAAGTAAAAACCATCCCTATTCTTAAGGCGGTCGTTTTTACCACAATCAATGGAGCCGCGTCGTGGGAGAAATTGTCGTCGGATTCTTTTCCCAGCGCGTCTTTATTCAGTGATGTATTTTGTGATGACACAGCAAGCCATTGTGTTGGGGTGGGTGTGCACGCTCAAATTGCTGCACGTTTATCTGTGGCAGCCCCTCTGCGTGCTGCCCATCAAAGCAGCACCACGCATCAGTAAGGCATAACTACTCCTCCCACTTCTTAACACGGTTATTGAAGGGGGGGAACGGTTGTTTTGATGTAGCCTGGAATGATCATATTTTGAATGCCCAGCTTTCTTTTGACTGTTATACTGCATATGACGCCATTGATCATATACACCAGTGCCGTAGCTGTGGCGGTGCCATTTATGCCATAAAAATACGTTGCAGGTACGGTGAAAAGAAAAATTAAAAACAATTCAAACAATGCCAAATTTAATGCCAATTCCTCAAAATCCGCATACAGCAATATGACACCCGAAATTTGATTCAGGCCTGTATACCATGTGCCGATCGTCAAGATAATGAGAGCGGTGTGGGCGTGTGTATAATGAGCGCCAAAAAGCATCAAAAGGGGTATTGAAAAAACAATGATTCCTGCGGCGAGCAAGGTCATGATGATGAAGACAATTTTATTGGTATCATTGAGTTTTTTTTGTAATTCCATTCGCCCTGACGGCGTTGTTAATTCAAACGCCATGGTTGGTTTTATCTTTTGATAAAGATTTTTGGGCACCAAACCCAAAATAGAGGTAATGCTTAATACTGCAGCATAATAGCTGACATCATGATAATTCGGCGAAAAAAATCGAATGATAAACAAATCCAACGAGCAAATGAACAAAAAAATGATGCTGTTTAGAATGATTTTTCCCGATTTAGGAAACCAATCGTGAGAACGCAGCGAGGTGGTACGAAGTTGCTTAAAACCCATATAAATAAAATGACGGGCTTCCTTTGTTAATTTGGCGGAGCTGATAATAGAAACAATGGAATACGCTCCAGCTAAAATAATCGCTAACAGCACAAAGGCAGGGTGGTGGTGAAGAAGTTCAAATATACCTATAAAAAACAAAAATTCAATCAAGTAAATAAGCACATTGTTAAGAAAAAGCGCGCTAAAAACAATGTTGTAACTTAATAAAAAACTGTTCAATAATTTACACGATACGGCAAATGGGGTGACCCACAACACAAAGACAATAAGTGGGTAATCTTTCATCGTATTGTGCCCAGAGAGTTGCAAACCTAACATTCCTAGAAATAAAATCCAAACCAAAATCCTTAGAATCAACACATTTAAGCCAACCAGTTTTATATTCCAAGCGATGTAGTCTTGAATGGTGGCCTCATTGTTTGCTAACAGGTACTTTGACAAATAGCACACGGATCCTACATCGGTTCCAAATAGAGTCAGACAAACAATCAATTCCATGGTTTTCATGGCCAGACTATATTCCCCGAATATTTCAAGGCTTAAACGGTGTGCTAAATAAATATTAAGTAAATATTGACTTGCAAAGCCAAGCAGTCCCAAGAGGAACAAAATAATGATGTAGGAGGTATTTTTTTTCATCAAGCAATGATGGCAATTTTTCAATGCTGTGTAAATCCTTGCTGGAATTTCTGCTCCGTGTTCAAAAGAGCTGTTCTAAACAAGGCCTCTTTCATGGGGTCACATGTGATCGAAAGCAAGTTTTTAAATAACCATCTATAATTGTTCGTATACGGATCAAATTGAGTATTTAGAGGGTATTTTTATGCGAAGCGAAGCAGAAATCATTCAAACAGTATTGTCTGAAGCGAGGGACAGAGAAGCCCAAGGTCGGGGAGACAAAAAGGATTTCATACTAAGGCGGCTTCTCAATTTTGATGACGATGTGAAACAGGCTAATAGCGAAGAGCGGGATGCCAATTTTCTTTTTGAGGTAACGGTTAAAACAATATTGTTGGAATGTTTTCCTGAATATTTTATCGAAGAAGGTGGATCTTTTAAAATAAATCAAGATCCAGCTCGTTTGCCTGCCGGAGTGGATTTGCTTGATGCTGATCTGGCTTATCGAGCTTTTGGTGTTCTAGAAATGGATAGAAATAAATTTCCAATCAACCGCAAATTTTTTGACTTGAACGCTTTGGATGAATTGGCCAGTAAGGATCATTCACCGTTATGGGTGGTGTTGAAAAGTTTGATGCCCATCTGAACCGTCGTCAACCCCCATCAAAAAGCGCGCCCCTATCGGCAAACTGCGGAAGCTTTCCAAGCGGGTGCAATGCCGCATGTTCTACAAGATGCGGTTATTTCTGCTAAATCAGTGGGCCTTATTATACCGTCTTCTGTTCCAGATAAAATAATTATCCAAACGCCTGGTCTCAGAAAATCCATAAAATCAGTTTACGAAATGGCAGAAAAATCTTTTAAATTAGCTGCCGCCTACCCCGAATGCCAAGATTATGTGAATGACTATTTTATGCCTAAACAAGATTGGAATAGCATCATCAGTATCCGTGACACCATTGATAACATGGGTGATTGGGTTTCTAAATTGGGACAACGCTATGACTTAGACAACAAAGTGCTTTACAGAAACTGTAAAGCTTATTTTGAGCAAATTGCCAGGGATGCTCAAATTGCCAAGCTCAGTGACAGCGGTAAAATGGATTCTGGTGCAAAAGCAATGTTGCCGCGCGATGTTAAAACGGGTTTGAATAGCATCACATCAGGATTAAGTCGATTTGGGCTCATGGGTAAAAAAGCCAATGAAACGCCCTTACTAGCCAACGCAGTCACTAGCAAGGCACCCCATGAACCATTAAGTAACACGACGGGTCGAAGTGTGTTCAAGCCTCAACTTGATGCTATTCTGGCGCGCTATCCTGCTACAGCCAAGGACCCAACCGATCAACAACGCCGCGAAGTGGCTCTGAGCATCCATTCTTTTTATGAGGGAGCGGGCACTTGGTTTTTAGTTTGTGAAATGAAGGCAGCCCATCTTGATTGGAATGTTCCAGAATTAAAATACTTGCTCAGCTCAGTCTCTTTGAAAAAATTGGTCGAAGCCATTGAGCATGACGATATTGATGCGCACACAGAGTTGGGATTTTTTAATAAAATCAATCAATTAAAATCATATATTCCAACAGCTTCAGGTCTAAATGCCAATAAAATGTCAACAGTCTTAGAAGCTTTGTCCAGTCAATTGCGTGGAGGGACAAAGTTAAGCGCTGCCGGTGCTCAAAGCCTACTGTTGAAGAAAATGGAGCGTTTTACCGGCGAGCATAAAGAAGCTATGGATGCGTTAGTGCATGATGTATTGGAGTACACCAATCACAAATTAAGTCCGAACTCTAAAATGACATTTTAACGATGGTGTTCTGGATCACCAACGGGTGATCCATCTTTGGCATCGAGCAACACTACTCTATTAATGGCACAAATCCGACAAATCTTCTGCATGCTCTTCCTCATCTTGTAAAATTTCTTCCAACATGCGACGAGTGGTGGGATCTTTTGTGCCGAACCAGTCAATCATTTTACGATAAACCATGATGGCAATGCGTTCAGCGATTAAATTTTCTTCGATTAATTTTAACAAATCAGTGTTCGAGCCATAATCTGTTGCGGTTCTTGCTGTGACGGTCGCTGGGTTAAAATCTGGATCGCCACCCAGTTGACTAATGCGTTCCGCCAACATCATCATATGCCGCTCTTCATCCATAGCGTGTTCGGCAAATTCTGCGGCGACTTGGGGTTTATCAATGCCTTTGGCAATGATTTGGTGATGGCGATAACGGAGCACGCACATGATTTCGGTGGCCAATGCAGAATTTAATAATTGGCAGGCTTCTTGAATATCAAGCGAATAATCTTGGGTGACTGCGCCCTCATCAAGGGATTGCTTGGCCATATTTTTAATTGCTTCAAGATCGAATACTGCTGTTGTGGGTTTGTTCATGTGATGTTCTCCTTTACGAATGAGTTTCCTTTATTTCTCTATAGTATAGTCTGCTTTTATTGTTCCGGAGATTGGTAAAAAAAGTAGTAGCTCCAAATACTTTTCATTGGCAATGGTTAAACACCAAGTTCTTCGGGTAGAATATACAGTCATGCTTGAGGGGGTACGTAACAACCCAATTGCAATGGGGTTTAAAATTTAATTGTTATGTGGAGAACTTGACGTATGAAAACCATCATTGAATCTTATCAAGCCGGTTTATTCCATCGTAAATTTTGGTTACCCAATATTATTTCGGGGGTCATTGTGGGTGTGGTGGCCTTGCCGTTAGCAATGGCTTTTGCCATTGCTTCTGGAGCAAAACCTGAGCAAGGCATTTACACCGCCATTGTTGCCGGTTTGATCGTGTCTATTTTTGGCGGCAGTCGCTTGCAAATTGCTGGACCGACAGGTGCTTTTATCGTGGTATTGGTCGGTATTACCGCTCAATATGGCATTGACGGTTTGCAAATTGCAACCGTGTTAGCCGGTATTATGTTATTTTTAATGGGGTTGGCTCGATTAGGCGCGGTCATTAAATTTATTCCTTATCCCGTCATCATTGGTTTTACCGCGGGTATTGCGGTTGTGATTTGGGTGGGGCAATGGCAATATTTTTTTGGCTTGCCAGCCCCCACAGGAACTCATTTTCATGAAAAATTTTGGCATTTATTGCAAACTTTTCCACAATTTAACTTCACCACCACGTTGTTGGCTCTTGGCTCACTGTGTGTCGTGATTTTTTCCAATAAAATTTCATGTCTAAAACGCGTCCCCGGTCCTTTAATTGCATTGGTGATCGCGACTGCTGTTCAAGCTATGTTTAATTTCGCCGACGTTAAAACCATTGGCAGTGCGTTTGGTGGAATCCCGCGGGGGCTTCCCGCTTTTCAAATTCCCGCGGTCACCTTTGCTCGCGTGCTTGAGTTAATTGGACCGGCATTTACGATCGCAATGCTTGGCGCCATCGAATCCTTGTTGTCGGCTGTCGTTGCGGATGGCATGGCGGGTACACGCCATGATTCCAATCGGGAACTGATGGGGCAAGGCCTAGCAAATATCGTGGCTCCCCTATTTGGGGGTTTTGCGGCGACAGGCGCAATTGCACGCACAGCAACCAATATTCGCAATGGTGGCAGCAGTCCTTTGGCGGGAATCGTCCATGCCTTAACGCTGGTGCTGGTTCTTTTATTTTTAGCCCCTTTGGCCGTTCACGTGCCTTTAGCCGCACTTGCTGCTATTCTTTTTGTGGTGGCTTGGAACATGAGTGAGGTGAAGCATTGCATCAAGTTGATTCGCCGTGCTCCGCGAGCGGATATTGTCATTTTATTGGTGACCTTTTTTCTAACGGTTTTTGTTGATTTAATCGTCGCGGTCAACATTGGGGTTATTTTAGCGGTCTTGCATTTTTTATTAAGAATGGCAGCCAGCGTTGAAGTGCAACAGTTAACGGACGAGCATTTAATCCAAGAGCATGCGGCACTCAACTTACCCTCTGTTCCTGCGGATGTGTTGGTGTATGCAGTGGATGGTCCATTTTTCTTCGGAGCTGTCGATAATTTTGAGAGTGCTTTAGAAAATACGCACACTGACCCTAAAATTTTGATCATTCGTTTGCGATGGGTGCCTTTGATTGATATCACCGGGTTACAAGCACTCGAGGATGCGATTATGGATCTGCAAAAACGGGGGGTGCGGGTGATTTTATGCGGTGCTCGGCCGCGGGTGGACTCCAAATTACGTAAAGCCGGTATCATTAAACTATTAGGCCCAGACAATGTATACAAGGATTATGCACAAGCGCTTGCTGCTTGCAATAAGCGCTAAAAAAAGCCCATGGATGGGCGTGTTCGTAGGGATTACCCTATGGGTGACGACTTGGTGTGGCCATGCTGAAACGACCCCATTAACAATGCCAACGCTCATTATTGGTACAACGCAACATTATCCGCCATTTGCTTATATGGTGAGTAAGGGTAATTTTGTTGGCTTTGAAATTGAGCTGATGGAAGGTATTTGCCAACGAATTCATGTGCATTGTGAATACCGACCGTATATTGTCAGCGAATTTACAACGCAATTATCGGCCGGAAACATTGATTTGGCCATAGGTACGATCATCATACCGTCCAAACCGCTGCCTTATTATCTTTTCAGTTTGCCTTATTTGGAAAGCAGCGCGCAATTTATGGCAGAAAAGAATTCACCTATTTCTACACCGGCAGATATTAAAAATAAAACGGTTGGTGTGCGAAAGGGCACGCTGTATGGCGGCTCTATGTTGGGATCTTTGGTGCGAAAT
Source organism: uncultured Legionellaceae bacterium (assembly GCA_964525945.1). GTDB lineage: Bacteria > Pseudomonadota > Gammaproteobacteria > Legionellales > Legionellaceae > CAZGKX01. The sequence continues at coordinate 26,698 of CAZGKX010000015.1, read as the reverse complement.
ATTTATGCAAACCAAGTGAAAATACTGGAGTACCCAACCATGGATGAAATGTTGATCGCTCTACAAAATCATAAAGTAGATATTCTATTCACCAATCAAGCCGCGGTCCGGTATTGGCTGGCGAACGACGCCAACTATAAATTAGTAGGCCCCATTTTACCTGTGGGCAATGGGTATGGCATTATGGGAAAACAAGGGCAAGAAGCACTGCTTGAAAAAATTAACCAAGCATTGCTGTCGATGGAAGGGGATGACAGTTATTTACAACTGTATTCAAAATATTTTAGTGAAAACATGAAATAACGTTCTGGGCTCTTCGCCTTAATCTCGGAAATTATTAAATTGCAAAGGCAATTCAATGTCAGCTTTCTTTAAAAAAGCCATGCTTTCTTGCAAGTCATCACGATTTTTACCTGAAACGCGGACTTTATCGCCTTGAATGGATGCTTGAACTTTGATTTTGCTGTCTTTTAATTTTTTGACAATAATTTTAGCGGTGGGTTGATCGATACCTTGTTTAAACGCCATTGTTAATGAAAATGTTTTACCGCAGTGAACAGGTTTATCTTCCATGTCCACCCCTGATGCATCCACGCTGCGTTTGGTGCAATGGTTACGAAATAAATCTTCCAATTGCCTCACTTGGAAATCAGATTCTGATTTTAAAGTAACGGTCAACTCGCTTAATTCAATACTTGCTTCCACGTTACGAAAATCAAAACGGGTCGCTATTTCACGCACAGAATTTTCCACCGCGTGGCGCAAGTCCACTTCATTGATTTCAGAAACAATGTCAAAAGAAGGCATACAGATCTCTCGATGATTAAATGGAAATAATATACTGGTTTTATTTAAGATTAGCCAGTTGCATGCAACAATCTTCTAAGGTATAAAACTGCAAAAATACAATAATAGAGGAAAAAACATGCGCATTGTTAACATGAAAGGGCGTGAAATTTTAGATTCCCGTGGCAACCCAACCGTTGAAGCCGATGTTATTCTTGAAAATGGTATTATTGGACGCGCCAGTGTACCTTCTGGCGCGTCCACTGGCAGCCGAGAAGCCTGTGAATTGCGCGATAAAAATCAATCTCGGTATGCAGGCCGTGGGGTTCTTAAAGCGGTGGAGCACATTAATCAGGATATCAAACAGGCGTTGCACCATGTTTCTGTTGCTGATCAACAGCAATTGGATGCCCATCTATGTGAATTGGACGGCACCGAAAATAAATCGCGACTAGGCGCTAATGCCATTTTGGCCGTGTCTTTGGCCGCAGCACGAGCACATGCCCTTGCTCTACAAACGCCTTTGTTTTTAGCCTTGAATCAGGGTGAGACAATGACCATGCCGGTGCCCATGATGAATGTGCTGAATGGTGGTGCGCATGCTGATAACAATGTGGATATACAAGAATTTATGATCATGCCAGTGGGTGCGAGTGATTTTGCCACAGCACTGCAAATGGGCACAGAAACGTTTCATGTGTTGCGTTCGGTGCTTAAGAAAAAAGGACTCAATACTGCGGTAGGGGATGAGGGTGGTTTTGCCCCCAATCTAACCTCCAATCGCCAAGCGCTGGATATTTTGGTGGAAGCGGTTGAATTAGCGGGTTTTCAACTCGGGCGGGACATCGTTTTTGCATTGGATGTGGCGGCATCTGAATTGTTTAAAGAGGGTGCTTATCACCTGGCTTCGGAACATAAAACGCTCAGCAGTGATGCACTGATCCAATATTACGATGAATTATTGCAACATTATCCCATCGTCAGCATTGAAGATGGTTTGGATGAGCGAGATTGGCAGGGTTGGCAAGCCATGACCCAACAATTGGGTGATCGTGTGCAATTGGTGGGCGATGATTTATTTGTAACAAATCCTCATATTTTGCAACAAGGTATCCAACAAAAAACCGCCAATGCTGTGCTGATCAAACTCAATCAAATAGGGACTTTAAGTGAAACAAGACAAACCATGCGTTTAGCCCAAGCGAATGGTTATCGTTGTGTGATGTCCCATCGCTCTGGTGAAACAGAAGATGCCTTTATTGCGGATTTAGCTGTGGCTACGGGGTGTGGCCAAATCAAAACCGGTTCTGTGTGTCGCACCGATCGTGTAGCAAAATACAATCAATTATTGCGCATTATGGAAATATCCATGCTTCCTTATGCCGGCCGAAATGCCTTGGCAAAATAAAAAACACCTGATTTTACCGAGCCGCGTCCTTACGGTCGCGGCTCAGTGAAGATTGTTATACAATAAATACATGAAAGTGATCAGGGTCCATTCCTATGAAAACCATCGTTATTTTTTTACTGCTCGCGTTGCTTGCCCTGCAATATAAATTATGGGTGGGAGAGGGGAGCATTGCGCAATGGATGCGTCTTGAAAAAAAGCTGGAAACGCAAGACGATAATAACAAACAGTTGATCGCCCGAAACCATGCGCTGGAAGCAGACATTGCCGAATTAAAATCAGGCGACCAAGCCTTGGAAGAACAAGCACGTTTTGAATTAGGAATGGTTAAAAATGGCGAAACGTTTTATCAATTTGTCGAATAAACGCTATACCGCAATCATCTCTATTGCCATCGGTGGAGGTGGTTTGTTCCAGAGGCTTAACACATAGCCACCACCGCCTGAACCCGTGGGTTTTATGGCTGTAGCACCTGCTTCGCGTAAATGTTCGATATGGCCCCGCAGGTGTTCACTGATCAACCCCCATTGTTGAAAGCAACCTGCCGCTTGCTGGATGGCTTGGGCGAGATGAGCGGGTGCGTTTGGCGACGGATCTGCTAAAGCTGTACGGGCTTGCAATACACTGGCTTGCATATCCATGTCGATTTGCCGTGCAGCTGCAGCGTTGGTTTCCCAGAGGGATTGCACGGCTTGAATGCACTGCGAAGTGTGGCCAATTTGTTGGCAAGATGATAGATACCACAACGGTTGCCACGCCAGGTGTATGGGTTCGACCACACCTTGTTTAAAATAAATGCCTGATGACGCGGCCACTCCGGCAATATCAAGACCACTGCTTTTACCATGAAATAAATGTTCCAATTGCGTGGCAAATGATTGCACGTCCTGTTCATTGAGCATTTTTTGTGCCACGAACCAGCGCGCAGCCGCCACGCATAATGCTGCAGAAGCCCCCACGCCTACACCAAGAGGAACACTGCTTTGCAGATGAAATTTACCCCGCAAACGCTGATGAGATTGGTTGAGCAATTGCAAACCTTGCAGCAGCACTTGTTCAAACACCGCATTCATTTCGTCGTGATCACCCTCGCATTCAATTCGTAAATCAGACCCGGTTGCATCGTACTTTATAGACAGCTGCATGCTTTTTATGGGAAAAACCAAGGCACCATGACCGCGGACGACGGCATGCTCGCCTGCTAAAATCCATTTCCCATAGGTGGCTGCTTGGAAATCACAAAACATCGTGATTGCCTATGAGGTAATCTTGTTTAAATTGCCGCGCCATATCGGTTTGATCGAGTCGGTAAAGCACGTGAATGTTGGGGCCTGCATCCATAGTGATCAACGGACCGTCGCCTTCACGTTGCCATAAATCTTGCAGGTTTTGCAAGACTTCGTTGGTTTCAGGAGACATGTAAGTAAAGGACTGGTTGCACGAGGTAAACAAATGGTGCATGTCTTGAAACTCGCGCCAACAAATTTGGTAAGCTGCTGCCCAGTCATTTTTTTCCATAGCCATTAAGAGCTCTCGGAGATTTAAATTGGCACGATCAGCCCGACTGGCATAATGGGGGCTACTACGAATACGTTGATGGGCTTCGCTGGAAGGGACCTCTTTCTCAGCGTGGCTAATAACAATCACCTGATGCAACAGTTCTTTATAAGGTAACGTTATTTCTCCGACATGGTGCTCATCCCATATGGCCCAAGGAGAGAAAAAAGAACGGCAGGATGAGCCAGAACCTTGGCGGCTAAGCTCTGCTTGCACATCAATTGCCGGTAATGGCGTTTGCGTCAATTCGCTCATTGCCAAGGCTGCACATTTGGTGAGTGCGGCAAAACTGGATGCGGAACTGGCCAAGCCGCTGCTGTGGGGGAAGTTATTGCTGGAACGAACAATAAAACCGCCGGTGTAATTAAAATGGGCCTTCAAACGGTTTAAATGGTTTAAAAAGCGTTGTTGTGCGGGCGCTGACAGGTTGAACGGTAATGCCCCTGGAATGGCCAATGGTTCCCAAAAATCTTGTTTACCTGGGTGCACTTCCAGCATGACATTGCTGAGCAAATGATTCAGGGTGTACGATAGAGAGGCATTGTCTGGAAGATTTTTATCATTATCTTTCTTGCCCATGTATTTAATTAAAGCGATATTAGCCGGTGCTTGGGCGAACCATTGCATGTGTTTCTCCTTTTAATGTCCCGGTGCATCATTCCATAATATTTTATGGAGTTGCAATTGAAAGCGCACCGGAAGTCTATCCTGAACAATCCAATCGGCAAGAACCGTAGGATTTAACTGCCCCCAGCTGGGTGAAAAAAGAATTTGGGCATGCGCTGTTAAATCATGTTCAGTGATCATGCTGCAAGCCCATTGGTAATCCTCTCGGCTACACAACACAAATTTAATTTGATCGCTGGGTTTAAGGTGCGGGATATTGCTGAGCATATTGCGTTCAACTTCCCCTGAATCGGGTGTTTTAAGATCCATCACTACCATCACACGTTTATCAACCGCGGCTATGCTGCGAGCCCCACTTGTTTCAATCGAAACGTGGTAGCCTTCATCGCACAAATGAGTGAGTAAATCCACACAACCTGGTTGTGCCAATGGCTCGCCTCCTGTGACACAAACCTGTTGGCATTGGAATGATTTTACCTGCGATAAAACAGCCGTGATCGGCGTTACATGGCCCCCGCTAAATGCATAAGCTGTGTCACAATATTGACAACGCAACGGACAGCCTGTCAAGCGAACGAATACGGTTGGCAAACCGACAGTGACCGATTCACCTTGCAAGGAATGAAAAATTTCCGTAATGCGTAAAGAGTTCATTACCCACCCAGTGCCTCTAATTTGGCAGCGGCTAATTGTGCAGTATTGGTATCGGGGTATTTTTTTACCACATCACGTAAACGTTCTTTTGCTTCTTGCGTTCGGCCCTCCGCCGCCATGGCATAGCCAATTTTTAATAGGCTGGCGGAACATTTGCTGGACGAAGGAAATAAGGTGGTGACTTTTTCAAAGTGTGTTGTGGCTTCTGGGTAATTTTTCTTTACCATATAAAGCTCACCCAACCAATATTCAGCATTGGCGGTGTACCCTCCTTGTGGATATTTTGCCACAAATTTTTGCATGGCTGCTAATGCTTGATCAAATTGCTTGTTTTTAATTAATTCATAGGCGGCCAAATAACTAATTTGCTCGTCGGCAGGATTCGCGTGAGTTGCATTCATTGCCGATGGCATCGGTGGCGGAGTCGGCGATGTTTTGTTGTTGTCAATGGTCAATGCCGCAGGTGCTTGTTGTTGTTTTGCCATTGGTGTTGGTGCCTGACTGATACGGCTATCTAAATCTTTATAAAACGATAATTGTTGTTCTTGCATCAATTTAATGTCGCGTGCTTGCACTTCCAACTGTCCACGTAACTCTTGAATTTCTTGCTGCAATCCTTGTAATTTATCAAGCAATCCAGCATTGCTGCGCACATTCGAATCAACATTGTCTTTCGCCAGTGCCGTTTCGTTATCGTCATAATTTTCTTGAGCAAGGGCCGGCTCATTGGTTGCTTGTTGTTCATCAAGAAGCGCAAAGTTTTCGCTATCATCCACCACAGGTGCTTCTGCAAACGCACCTGTGGGGAGTAGACAAGCTAAACTTATTGCAAGAATAAGTCGATGGATCATCTGGTTGCCTCATAAGTTAATTCTACACGGCGATTTTGGGCATGGGATGCTTCATCATGACCTAAATTAGCCGGACGTTCTTTGCCATAGCTAACCACGCGCATTTGTTGTCTATCAACACCTGCCATGCGCATAATATCCGCCACGGTATTGGCGCGGTGTTCACCCAATGCCACGTTGTATTCACGGCTGCCGCGTTCATCGGTATTACCTGCAATCAGCACGCGAGCGCCAGGGTGTGATTTTAAATATTCAGCTTGTGCATTGACGGATGGTACGTATTTAGGCGCCAAAACACTATCATCATAACTGAATAAATAAATTTGGTTATGCGGCGCTTGGTTGGTGTACATTTCACCCGCTTCTTGACCCGCAAAGCCGCCTGATTCGCCTAAACCATTTGCAGCTAAACCACCTTCCTCGCCTCCCATGCCGTCAGCACTGCCAGGAGTTTTTGAGCAAGCAGCAAGCAATACGACGCACGCACTGGCCACACCTAATGTTTTAATAAATGATCTAATTTTCATGCTTTAATCCTTAATTATTATTTTTAAAAGCAGCGAGTAATCAGCCCGTGCTGATGGCGGCTCATTGTACAATTGTTTTCAATTTTTCGCTATATGTACGCCCTTAATTTATTGCGTCACCGATATGGGTTGAAAGCTGCTTGCTGTTGATGGAATTTCTTTCACCGTTTTAAACATGGGTCCAGTTCCTCTTGGTGCTATTGGCATAGTTTCTGTTTTCACGTTGTTAGGGGTTGCCAAAATTAAAGCTGGTTTTTGAGCCCGTTTTCGATCAGCCAATTCCATGCGCTGTCCGACAAGCGTATGGGAGTCTATGTAAGGACGTTGGTAGCGTTTGCTGTGCACCTGGGCGTGTAATATCGGTTCGGCTGCGGTTAATTGCCGCAGCAGGCGCTCACCTTCATCCCCGACGTTGGCAATGGTACCCGCGTCACGAGCTGCGCGCGCGTAAAGTGGGCGAGCAAAACGGATGGAAAAGGCGCGGTGCAAAGAGATCGAAGACACTAGCTTATCAATGGTTTTAAAAAAAGTAGACCAAGAAACATCTTGACGCATCTGTGCCAACGCTGCAATGCCTTTGTAGAAACTGAAAGGCACAACCGCTACTGCGAATAAGGTGATTCCCGTAATGGCTCGTAAAGAATAACTAATGGCTCGGTTAAACGCATACAATGTTCTGGCAATAATGGCAGCAAATTGGTACAGCAAGACCAGATCCTTGCTGTAACTTTTCTCAACTTGATGTTCAATGGAAGGTTTATGGAACAATTGTGCAAATAACCGTTTGATTTCCCGAAAAAGGACGATGATGGCATAAAGTGGTACCACATAAGGTGGCACAGGCAACGGAATGGGAAAGAAAATCAGCGAACGCAACAAATTGTTACTGCCTTGGTAACAATATTTATTGTAAAATTGCGCCATAAAATCCCGTTTATCAACGCATAGATCGGCCCGACCCCTTTTTTGTAATTCGTGGTTGTATTGATTAAATAAATGATCCAAATGGTCATAGAATTTATTGGCTTCTTTTAAGCGATCTGATGCAAAGACCAAAGGTGTTTTTTCATCGCTCGCCATTTCGATGGCCTCAGTCAATTCACGATGGGCCTTTTCCAAAGGATAACGGTTGGATTGGGTCTTAGATGCGTGTTGTGGATCATGAGCAACCAACAATTTGCGCATTTTTTCTTCGGGATGTTCGCTGTCCAGTAACTTATTTTGCGCTTCTGCGATATCTTCTTGTGTTTTATTGGCTAAAAATTGTTCGAGTGCAGGGGATATTTGCTCGGTTAAGGCCAGGCGAAATGCCGTCAATTCTGCATCGGTAAAATTGCTTTCCAATTTTTTAGAACGCAGCGTTTCTTGTAAAATAACATTGAGCAAGCGTTGAAAACGTTCATTACGTTTGGCTTCATTGGTTTCTTTAAGCAGCTTGCTTGCGACACACGATTTGAGCAATCGTGCTAAAAATGTCGTTTCGCTGCAGATTTGAGCCAATTGTTGGGTCGTGGTTTTTTCTTCTTCTTCATGCCACCCCGCGTGCATGGAGTGCATCAACATGGCAAATTTCAACCCTAAAAAGCCGTATTCAACCCCAGTAAATGGAATGGTGCCTTCAGCGCAGCCTTTGGCTTCATCAATAAAAACGTTTAAAACTTCTGCATAATAATTATAAACGGGGGGTAGGCCTGGGATAATAATTGTCGTTGGCAGCAGGGGTAAATATTGGATGGAGGCTCCCATGGCAATCAATCCCACCAAGCCCAACGTTAATTTTTCGGGTTCTTGAAAGAGATCGTTAAAAATTTCGTAATTTTCATGGTGGATTTCAATCAATAATTCGCTCGTGAAAAACCCCAATTTCCATTCTAAAAAGCACGCAATCATTTGTTCCTGCACCCCCAACGAGGTTGCTTTGCCCGTGAAATGCAGACTTAAGATATTGGTGGGGATTTGTAACCAAGCAGGGACTGATTTCATCCAAGCAAGTGCGGCAGCTGGGGCCAAATAAGTTCCGAACGTGGCCATTGAAAGCATAAAAAAGAAGGTGGCGGCCCCGGGTGATTTTCGAAACATTGGATCAATGACCACATCTGAGAGGGTGACCATGACTTCACGGAACACTTCGAGGGGGGAGGCTATTTCATTGATATCACAATAACGAAGTGCCTCGTATTCTTCTAATTCTAAAGGTTGACGGGCATGCTTGGCTTTGAGCGCCTGGTATTTTTTGTGATGGGCGTCTTCGAGTTGTTTTCGATACAATTTGGTGAGTTGATAAATCCACTTTGTTTTTTCGTAAACTTCCTCGGGCTTGTCTGTGTAATAAAAACCTGAAACCAAATAGGAGAAATCTTGGGGAATTTTAATGATGTTTGCTATGAACGTTGATGCAAATGATTTGATTGAATCGGCAATGCGTTGCGGAGAAACATAGACAAACACCTGATGAAAGAAACTGGACGTTTTCATGCCGGCGTTGAGTAGAGCCTGATGTGGCTCCTCATCATCGACAAGTTCCCCTTCTTGATCAAGCCTACGATAATTGTGATTCCACCACCGCTTTGCAGCTTTAACAGGCGATAAACTGTTATGCCAACGCGCAATCCAAAGATCGATTTGACTGGCCCAATTAGCAGCCCCTAATAACGCCACAATCGACAAAATAATCGTGATGGGCAAGCGAATGGTTAAAACAAGGCCTGCTTCCACGAAACTGGCGATAACTTTTACCAGTCCTATTATAAAACTGGGCGTTTCTCGTTGAGAAAGGGGTTGATTGGTCGCCAAACAGAGTACCTTGTCCAGCTCCAGAGGGTTCCAGTCGTGCAGGTATGGCTTCATGGAAAACCATTTTTTGGAGCTTTTGGGGATTTCTTCATCGCCTTCAATCACATCTAGCATGGACTCTGGGATGGCGTTGTACGTGTTGTTGTATTCCGCGCCGTCTAACGTAAAGGCCTTTATTTCAATGGTTTTTTTAGCATCAGACAGTGCTGCAATGGCTGGAGACAAGTGAACCAAATCCCCCAGGCGATCATCATTGATTTCATACGCAATTTTTATGCTGGTGTCTAGAACAGTGCTCATCTGTTCGGCCATAAATGCACCCAATGATTGATGAACATCGCCTAAATCTTGTATGCACATCAATCGTTTCGCTTGAAAGGAGGTCACCCCCTTTTGAAGCACTGTTTTAATCTCGTTTTTAAATGCGTCGGCATCGTTTTCCAACTGATTATGCAGTTGTTCAAGATGCTCTAATATTTCTGCGTGGTGTTGGTAGTGCTCTTGCAGTTTTTTTACGGTCGTTAAAATGTTTGTTTTATAGTGTTCAACGGCGTCTAAAAGGTTGTTAAGACTTTCCGTTGGATTGGCATCAGGAGGGTTGTTAATAAAGCGCTCGAATCGAGCAAAATGGGTGGATAAGCGATGCACGCGGGTCATCCAAGACTGCATGGGTTTTAAGGTTTTAGCCTTATGTCGAATCAACTGTATTTCATCGTCTAATTTTTGTTGTTGTTCGCTGTTATCACCTAGTGATTCTAGCCGTTTTAATTCTTGTTTTAATTTGCGAATAGCCGTTTGGTGCTTTAATTTTTCTTGGCTGACATCCGCGTGGTACTTCGCCACGGTGGTTTGAAAAATATACGTATAAGCAGCATTTTTTGAATCAACATTGCGATTGGGAAGTTTTCTCAAAAGCTTTTGCCGTTGTTTGCGGGTAAGAGCCAGTTCTATGTTGCGGATATCGTCGCTGCCAGGAGAGCTGTGTGGGACATTGTTTTGTATCCATTGAATTTGTGCGGCTGTTAATGCTTTTGGCTCATTGATCGACAAACCTTGAGGGTTGTTTTTTTCATGGTAACGTCCTTCTGGGTGGATAACGTTATCAAACTCCTGATGAAGCGGTAATTCCACCAAAATATTTTTGGCTTTGTTGATATAAAAAAGTTGTGTTCCACACCGAACATAAGCGGCATTGGACACAGTAAGAATGGTATGAAGTTGCCCTGCTTTTGGAGGTTTGGAGCGACAAACAAAATCACAGCCTTGATAGGTTACTCGTACGCGAATCCCCTTGATATTTTTTTCTTTCGTATATCCAGCCGTCATACGCGTTACTTGTTTAGTAAGTTTGGATTATTATTATACAGCAAGGGTTTTAGTTATGCAATTAATATTGCCGGATATGGCAGTCGGACTTTGTCGTGATATGCAATTGTTATTTATAAACATTTTTTCGATGTCCAATATGAATTAGGGGCTCTATTGAAGTTTCCGAGGCATATCCACTTGTTTTATTTATCATTTTATGGTTTATTTTCAATAAAAAAATTTAGGATGCATGATGGATGTCCCTCAAAAACCAATCAACGATGCAACGCCAGAATCAAAGCCGACCTACCAAAAACCTCAAACCTCGTTATTTCTCGACCCTAAAAAAATTGAAGGCGGCACTCAATCGATGCCAGAAAGCAATAGTGGCGTTTTGAGTTAAAGGACGAAACAAGATGCACAAACGCAAATCTATTTTTTTCAAAAAATTCTTAGGAAATGTTGCTTTGTCGGATGTGCAATGCATGCCACATTTCTCCAAGCACACCCGATAGCGCTTTACAATCTTTTAATGTCTGGCTCAACCACTCAAAATGCGCTTTCAAACAATGGTGGACAATTGATCATTACCGGTGAAGGGAGTATTCATTTTTTACAAGCGTTTTTTTACAGTGATTCCGATTGCACCGCGCTTTTAGGCGCAGCTTCCGCATTAGACAATGTATCAGGAATGTCTTTTACCAGTGGACAATCCGTGCGAATCAACGCAAGCTCCCTGTATCAATTAGCAAACAATCAAGGCATAACAACAACAAACATTGCCTGCATGAAACTGTATGTGAATGGAGGAAACCCTTCCTCAAAAGGTGTGTCATGCCAAAGCTTTACAGACATTACCTGCACGGGCACGCAGTGCACATCAAATCAATCGAAATCGGTGGATTGGATTGCAAACCCAGAGCCTTGCTCTCCTCAATTTGCATACATCACCAACAGCACAAACGGTAATATTTCTCAATGTGTCATTGAGCCTTCTAATGGCACATTATCGGCTTGTGTTTATACCGCGACAGGGCTTACCAGTCTTCGAGGTATTGCTTTAAATAATTATTACGCGTACGCAGTAAGCATTACATTAGGCTCTGTGTCTCGGTGTTTGGTCAGTGCCTTGGATGGTTCTTTTTCAAGTTGTACGACCATCAGCAGTGGGTTTGATTTTCCTCGAGGAATGATGCTGAATGGTCGTTATGCGTATGTTGTCAATGCCAATGATACAACCATTGACAAATGCACAGTAAGTGCCGCCACCGGTGATTTTTTAGAATGTACACCTACAGGCGAGTTATTTTATGATCCTTACGCGGTTGCGTTTAATAAAAATTATGCGTATGTAGTCAACAATGACAGCACGGTCACTCAATGTGCAGTGGATCCAACGGATGGTTCATTGACCAGTTGTAGCCTGACGGGAAGTGGTTTTTCTTTTCCTAGAAGTATCGCGATAAGCGATGGTTATGCATACATTACCAATGCCGGTGAACATTCCGTTTCCAAATGTGCCATTGACAATGTGAGCGGTGCTTTATCGGATTGTGTTCTGACTGGTGAAGGTTTCAATGGTGTGCGGGGGATTATGATCAACAGAGGGTATGCGTACGTTACCAACCTCGGGGACAGCACGATCACCAAATGCACAGTGAGTATGGTGAATGGTGCACTTTCAAATTGTGCCTCCACGGGTACGGATTTCAGCGGTCCTTTTTATATGTATGCTTTTTAGAGATGAATCCATTGTTGGAGTGTTTTGGCCTAAAAATACAAGCGGTGTGGCGTCCTGCTACGCTGCATCAGCGAGGCTTAAAGCCTGCTTTTCGGTGCAAAGTGACACCGAAGTATTTCTATTTAAGCATTCCTGACTTTGGTTGTTTTCTTGCTCTACCCACTAAAAATCAGGTGACGATTGAAGCCAATCTCTCTCTGTTGCAAACCAACAGCTTAAGGTTTTGGATGCCAGGCGCGGTATTGGCTTATCTTTTACAATGCCAGGGATATTTGGTTCTACATGGCTCCGCGGTGCTCATAAACAATACCGCTATCGTTTTTAGCGGGCGCTCAGGTGCAGGAAAATCCACCTTGGCAGACGCTTTTGTTCAAAAAGGCTACCCTTTGATCACCGATGATCTCGTGGTTATTCGTTACAATGATCAAGGGCAATATTGTATTGTGCCCGGCCCACCTCAATTAAAATTGTGGAAAGACTCTTTGTGTTTTTTTCAACATGACATGAAAAAAATGGAAAAAATTGCATTTAAAACCAACAAGCACGTCCTCCCTGTTGACACGCATTGTCCATTCACAGATGTACCTGTACACGCCTTTTATGAGATAAACATTGATGAACATGTGTCCACCGCTCATTGCGAGGGATTGAATGGAGCATCTGCTTTAAAAACGGTGATGCAAAATGTGTATCGGTATTTTATGTTAAAGCCGCTCGGAAAACTGCCATTTTTTTTGCACCATTGCACGGCATTGTCCCAACAAATAAACGTTTATAAACTGACAAGAAACAATTATTTTCATGATTTGTCCAAACTTGTGCAATGCATTGAATCAAATCTGGAGTTTTAGTATGAGCAACATGTGCGTATTGATTGAACGACATCCCCATGTGTGTTTTACGCAAATTGACCTTGACGAAGTGATCCTTTTAAGTTCCGTCAATGAAAATTTTTACCACCTTAATGAATCTGCGGTGGAGTTATGGCTCGCCTTAGAAACGGCTAAAACTTTGGAAGAACTCAGCCAAATTTTCGCACAAAAATACCTTGAACCCCCGCCTGTGTACCAACATGACATTTGGGAATGGGTGCAAGATGCTGTTAAAAAAGGGTTGTTGGTGCTTAAATGAAACGGCTCACTGTTTGGCGCATGAGGACCAAAAAAAAATCTTTATTTGCAATTAACGTTCTTTTGTGCGGCTTTTTTAAAGCACTCATTCAGATTTTACCCTACTCTTGCCTTGCCAGGTCTTTTGGGCGTTCCTGCGGTATGCTTATTGCTTCTACGGTGATTTCTTCTCAACAACACCAACAAGCGCTTTTCTTACAACAAACCATTGGTTTAGCGTCTCGCAGCACACCTTGGAATTCCAGTTGTTTAACCCAAGCTTTGGTTGCCAAGTTTTGGTGCAATCATTACGGGATTCCTTATTTCTTTTTCATTGGTGTCGATAAAAATAAGTCACACAATGAAGAACGTGCGGTACATGCTTGGGTGACTGCAGGAGCGGTGGCTATATCGGGTGGGCATGCGTTTAAAACACATCACCCAATTGCAAATTATTCGAATAAAATTATTTATTGAAAAGGTCATCAGCCATCAAATGGATGGTCTTCTTAAGTTAAATCAATGGCCTCATTCGCACGTGCCCCGTTTCTGTAATTTAACCCGATATTTTGTTAATAACGTTTCTGCTCGGTAACATCCATTATGAGGAAACAAGGAGGGCTCCTTACGATGGTTTTGGATCAAACGACGTCTTCGGTTCCATTTTGGATTGATTTATCGCAACAGGCTGAGCCAATTGCCTTGCCGCAGTAAAAAATCGACTTGATGGTCCATCATAATGTTGAGCCGCATCCATCGCGGATTTTGCCACGCCATCCATAGGCTGTAGGGCATGGTAATACGCAAAACAACTGCCAATGCTTGAAATGAATGCTGCTGCAGCTAAGATGGCAAAACTGGCCGTGACGATCGCTGCCTTTTCAAACACCACCGCGCCTAAAAAAACGGCTACGCTTGTCCCGCCAATAGGGGTAATGGCAAGGATGCCAACGGTGGCTACAACCGCTAATCCTATCAATGACTGACTCAATTTCTCCCAATTTTCCGATTCAGACATGGCAAGCTTTTCACCCCATATTTCCAAGTTACGGGCATTCTGCAATGAGGGGTTTTGCAACAAGGTATTGCAAGAAAAAATTATTTCCAGTAAGAATTTCTGTTTTTGGTGTTCTTCTGCCGTTAATTTTTGGTTCGTTGCCATTTTTTGTGAAATGGGCTCGATACATAGCAATGCGTCGTTGTAGATTTCTTGAGAAAAATTGAGGAGTTGTTGAAAATATTGTAACCGGTCGTTAAATACCGTTACATCCTCGTTATTTTGGGGGCCTGCTGTTTTGATAGCAAACAACAAGGATTGGTTGTCATCTATGGTCTTTTGGAATCGTTGAAACAATGCCATGTCATTGGAACTTAGCCATGGGTCATCATTGCCGTGGTTCAACCCTTTCAAATAAGCTTGGTAATAGGGATTGCCTGGGTCGCTTTGGGCCAATTGCAATTGATCCGCGGGAGATAAGGCCGTGAATGCGTTGAATTGGTCCAAGGCTGCCATGTAGTGATCGGCTAACAAGAGATTGGACGTGCGTTGTATTCCTTTCCAAAAACTAGGTTCTAGGCTGGGGTTGTTATCGAAACCTTTCGTAAAATACTCGCTGGATTCATGAGGACGTACTGGCAGAATAAAATCAAAACCAGCCCCATGTGCACGGTAAATATCTGCAATGGCGTTTTCCACCAGGGCTTTAGTGTCCACATCTTCAAAATCCAAGACGCCATCGTAAACGCTAAAATTGGTGGTGGGTAAGCTAAGAGTCGGTCCGCCAAGTGTGCCATGTTCAGCGGCTGTATTGGCGAGACCACCACCTGTTTTTAAAGAAAACAACGTGCTCTCTTGGTGATGGGTGTTGTTGCCGGGGAATAAAAAAACTGTTTTTTTGGGGGAAAGCCCATGTTGGTCACAAACGGCTTTAATTCGCTTTGCACTCAAAGCCCCTTCAACATAAATGATTGGCATGAGATTTCCTGCTTTTTTCAATGTTATGACTAAATAATAGTCTATATAGACAATATTTTCTCTGTTTAGCAGAAATAAAAACGACCAAAATGTGTTTGATTCAGATTATAAATCCATAGCACTTTAAAATTAGCGTTGCTCTTAGATTTCAATTGAAAAGTTACTGGGATTGTTTTCATAATGGTCTGTTACATCCATTATCGAATTTGCCAAAATCGTTGGTTGTGTGCCGTGCCGATGCGCAAAAAAGCCGAGCAGGCCAGCAGCAACTGCTGTGATGCCCATGAGGGATGCGCTGGTCGCCAACACAGCAATTTTTTCAAACACGACAGCTCCCCAAAGCACGGCCAAGCTCGGGCCACCAAAGGGAGTGATGGCCAGTAGGCCCAAGGCTGCTATTATCGCTAAACCACCTAACAATTTCCCGAAGTGTTGCCAATCTGGGGATGCATCATTGGAAATTAAAACGGCCAAATTTGCCAATTCAACGGCACATAACGGCAGTGCGCCAACCACAAGTAATGTATTGCAATGGATAAGCACGGATTTTATGGTTTGCAGGCGTTGGGCGTCTTCTTCCGTTAATTCTTGCCAAAAATAGGTTTTAATGAGGATGGGCTGTGCTAAGAGGTACGCATTGTGGCGAACATGGGCTATGAACTGATTGAGTTGTTGATCATAGTCCATGTCTACAGACATGCTATCGCTGGGGATGTCCTCTTGATCCTTGTTCAAGGCCGGATCCCATAATTTTTGATGGTTGTGTAAGCTTGTGTCCAATTGTTTAAATAGGCTTTGTAGAGACGGTTGCAACCAAGGATCGTTGTGATCCATGCGGGCACCTTGCAGGTAGGCTGCATAGTTATGATCAAAGGCATTGTTATGGGCCCGTTTTTGTCGTTCTGCCCATGGCAGAGCTGCAAATTCCTGAAAATTATCCAATGCTTCAATATAATGGTCGGCCAAGGCTTTGTTGGGCGTTCGCTGTGCCCCTCCCCAAAAACTGGGCTCTTGTTTTTCGTTGGTAATGGCCAAGCCGTGGCTAAAAAATGTTTGATCTTGATGGGGTCGCACCGGCAAGATAAAAAAATAGCCTGCACCCAACGCTCGATAAAGATCGGCAATGGCGGCTTGAACCATTGTGGCTGTTTTGGCATTGCCAGGCCAATCCAACTGCAGAGGGAGGCCGAACCACACGTTGGTGGTGGGCATGCTCAGTGCTGCGCCGCCATTTTTGCCGATTTTTGTTGCCAAGCGGGCAAGACCTGAGCCATCTTTGATGGAGAACAATGTTGTGGCTGGATCGTGATGGGTATTGTTACCAGGGAATAAAAAAATAGCTTTGCTAGGATCTAAACCTTGCTCAGAACATAGGTCGTCCATTTTTTCTAAGCTCAGTGAACCTGCGGTGTACACGATCGTCAAAATGGTTCCTAAGGTAAAATGTTCCTGATATTGTACACTTTTTTGTTTTTTTGATCAAATTGGCGCCGTGTTGCTGTGGTGTTACGCGCCTGTATCGTGTTGCACGTGCTTTATCACAAAACTGTTTAGCTTAGCGGTAAAGGCATACACGGCCTGGTTTGCAGCGATGACCCCACCGTAGGGGGTGTCTTGAGGGCAAGGCACCCGTTCTTTAAACATTTTGGACGCAACCACTCGGCCGTCGCTCACATGATTTAACACGGCTTGCACCGTTAGTTCCAACGTGCTTGGTTTGGTCAGAAAATTTTGCTGGAAAGCAATCACCTGGGTATCTAACCGGTAATCGGTTGTATCGGCATCAGGGCCACTGGCAACCGCAAAAAAATAATCATTTAACTGCAAACTCTGGATGATCAGGGGGTATAGCATATTCGCCGGGGCACTTATCCACGCATTATGCGCAAACACGCTTAATTCGTAAGGCTTATCAGTGTATAACATTTGTTCGGTTTGATAACCTGGCATGGCATCCGGTTGCGATATCAATAAAGATTGTTTGGTCTTTTGTAAAGCAATTTTTTTAGTGCTAAATGATTCCAATTTGTATTGATCACTGACCGGCGTTTTAATGGGTGAGCAGGCTATCAAAAGCGCGCCGCATAAAGGTAGCCATCGTTTCGAATTTAGGTTCTTCATTTTTTTTCTCCGGGACCCGGTTTGGGTGGTGCCGAACCTCGAAGGAGCACGGCGGGATTTTGGCGCAATTGTGCGCTGGTTTTTTCAAGATTTGCAGCAATCAAATTTAAGCGGCGTAACAACGTGACTGCCGGCGGGATAGCTTGTTGGGATAGTTTATCAATGCTGCTGCGGCCTGCTTTCATGGTGGTTATGACTTGGGTTCCCGCCGCAGACAGTTCTCCGGCCATGCTACTAAATTGCACGGCGCTGTGTTTAAGTTCGTTAATAAGCAACGGCAGATCGCGTAAACTTTTTTCTAAGCTCGCATTGTTAATGGCAATGATTTCAGTGATTTTTTCCATATTCGCTAAGGAGCTGCTTAAATATGCCGCATTTTTTTCGTTCAGCACACGTTTTATGCCCACACTGACATCATTCACATTTTGTTCCAATTGATTTAAAAAAGAGGGCTCATAAGGAATGATGGGGTACGGTTCTCCAGCCACCCGTTGCAACGGAGTCAGCGTTGAGGATGTTGCGGATAATCCCAAGTAGGTCGTGCCTGTAATGCCTTGATTGATGAGGGTGGCATGCGTGCTGGTGGTGATGGGAGTGCCCTCCACAATTTCCACTTGAATTTTGACTTGTTGCGGATCAAATTGGCTCAATGTAATTTTGCTGATATAACCGACTTTTACCCCGTTGTATTTGACCAAGGAGTCTTCATTTAAACCTGATACAGCTTCACTCATGTAAATGGTGTAACTGTTGTATTTTTTTTGGTCAAATCCGATGGATAACCAAAGTCCAGCGCTTAATAATCCAGCGGCAAGAAGTAATACGATCAAGCCTACAATCGTATAATTGGTTTTTGATTCCAAATTGTGTGCTCCCTGTTTTAAATTTTGCTAAAATAATCAGCAATTAATGGGTGTTTATTTTTCATTAATTCGTTGATTGGCTGCACGCTTAATACTTTACCTTCGCCCAAAAAAGCCACCCTGTCTGTGGTGCGTTTCAGTGACTCAATATCATGGCTGACAATAACAATGGTCAAGTTTAGCGTATCGCGTAAAAAAACAATTAAATGATCAAATTGTTTTGCACTCAATGGATCCAGCCCTGATGTTGGCTCATCCAGAAAAAGCAGTTCTGGATCCATGGCTATTGCTCGTGCCGCGGCAGCACGGCGTTGCATTCCGCCACTTAATTCTGAGGGAAATTTATTCCCTGCTTCGTTGGGGAGACCCACCAATGCTAATTTCAACAACGCCAATTTTTGCATAAAACTTTGATCAAGCAGGGTCAATTCATGCATAGGAAACATAATATTTTCCAACACCGTCATTGCTGAAAAAAGCGCGCTGTGTTGAAACAGCATCCCCCAACGCCTGCGCAGCGCATTTGCACCGGCCTCATCAAGAGAGGCAATGTCTTGGCCAAATATGCGGATGGTGCCCGCTGTTGGTTTGAGTAGCATCAACAAACTGCGCAACACGGTTGTTTTACCACTACCACTACCGCCGATAATGGCAAAAATCTCACCTTTGTTTACTGAGAAATTTACATCAGAATGGACCCATTGGCTTCCCAAGTAATTTTTTAACCCTTCCACCTCTATAATGGGGGTGCTCATGATTAAAGATCCAACCAACTGTAAATGATGGAATACGTCGCATCCGTCACAATGATTAAGAATAAGGCTTGCACAACACTTCGGGTTGTTTGACTGCCCACGCTATCCGCGTTAGCTTCTACACGAAACCCTTGAAAACAACCCACCAATGCGATCAACAAAGCGAAGGCTGGTGCTTTGTACAAACCCAACATCATTTGTTTTAGGCCCACGCTATCTTGTAAGCGCGTCAAGAAATCATAATAACCGACATTGAGCATCGCTTTAGACATGATCATCGCACCTAAGATACTGAAAAAATCCGACCAAAAAATAAGCAAAGGAAAAATAAACAGCAACGCCAATACTTTTGGAATCACGAGCAATTCTGTTGGAGAAAGCCCCATGGTGTACAGCGCGTCAATTTCTTCGTTAATTTTCATGCTGCCGATTTGAGCTGTAAATGCAGAGCTGGTGCGTCCTGCCACAATGATTGCGGTGATCAACGGGGCAAATTCTCGAAAAATGGCCATGCCTGATAAATAAGCAATAAAAATACTGGCGCCATACGTTTCCAGTTGCAATCCCATTTGATAAGCCAATACGACGCCGATAAGAAAAGAGAGTAAGGCGACGATAGGCAATGCTTTGAGTCCTGTGCTGGCAATGTTTGAAACAATACTTGGAAATTGGAAGCGACGCCATTGCCCCATGGCAGCAAACAATTTATCGGTTAAGTCGCCGACTAAAACAATCAATCCATCGATTTGATGGAGTTTATGTACGGTTTCTTTGCCTAAAAAATGCAGCGGACCATGCGATGTGGTTGCAGGAGGTTTGTACTCCAAATTAGCATGTTTTTCATCAATTAATGTGAGCAGCGTTTGATGTTGCTCATTGAAACCCGTTAACTCAATGTTGTTGTTGTATTTTTTTAACGTGTGCAAGCATTGCGTCAACGTGAGGGCGCCAGCACTGTCAAACAATTTTATCTGCGAACCGTCAATAATTAATTTTTGCGCGGAAGGCATAGGGCTGTTTGTAAAATGCTGAAATAATTCACCTAAATTTAAAATAGACCAGCTGCCTTTGCACAAGTAATGGTTGTTTTTATCAAGAACGAATTCAGCTGTAGTCATGATTTGCTATCATCTTATAAAACATAGGATAATGATTTAGGGCTTGAGTGCCATTTATAACCCCTAAGGATAATACGAAATGACGCTGCTTGCCATGGTAATCAGTCATGAACATGCATAAATTGTGGGATATCGATCCCGGTTATTTCCGATTAAAGCACGCGTTTAAAACTATATTGGCAATTTTAATTGCATTGTGGTTAATGCGTGGAGAGTCTATTTTTGTAAAAGGCATGGTGGGTTTAGCATGTGGTTTTTCAATGCAGGGCGTGGTGGCGAAGTCCTCTACATCGCGTCTCAAGCAAATCGTTCTCTTTGATTTGACTTATTTTATAGTGTTTATACTCGGTTTGTTGGTGCGTGATTCAGCAATAGGAACCAGCCTTGTTTTGGTGATGATGGGGTTTGTTGCAAATTATGTCCGCCGTTTTGGTTTACAAACCAGTGTAGCGCCGATGATGGCTTGGACCCTTTGTTTTTTTGCAACCATCCTGCCTTTCAACAGCACGGCAGAAATTTGGATGCACATTTATGCCTTGATTTTAGCCTTATTCATATCGGCTATGGTGAATATTTTCGTTTTGCCCGAAAATTATCCCCGTTTGTTTGTGTGGAATTCCAATCGTATTTTTCGTTCTTTGGCGCAAGGCATGCATGAGCTTCGTCAATACGTAACGGGTCAGTCGAAAGAACAAGCGTTTGAAAAATATGGGTTTGTACGCATAAAAAACACTTTAACGTATTTGTTGGAAAGCAATCAAGCTATAGAGCAAAGCGATGAATTCAGTCAGCAAAGCAATCAAATTAGCGATCTTTTACTTGAACAATACGCGTTGGTGCATTCTTATGCGATGATGGTCGATGCTTACCACTTGTTATGCCGTCACAATCAACAATTGCTGCAGCCTGCTCAAGATGAGTTAGTTCTTATTCACCAACAATTTGAAATGTTATTTGCCTCGATGATCATGGATCAAAAATACGCGGTGGTGTCCAGCGCATCGATCGTGTTTTTACCGCCGTTGGTGAAATCATTGGGCCGCAGTCCAACTGCTGAACCGGCTATCATTATTTCTTTATTGAATTTAAAACTTAGTTTCAATCTCTTGAATCGTCATGCGAAAAAATTATTGAGGATTGCAGATGAAACTTAGACGAACGACGAAAATGGCTTGCCAAGCCGCGTTGGCCATTTGCATCGCTGAATGCATTGGTTGGTATTTTCAATTGGAACGCGGGTATTGGGTCACTCTCACTGCGATGGCATTAACCATGCAAACATGGGGAGAAAGCGTTAAACGTTCTGTTGAACGGGTGACTATGACTATTTTTGGGGGAATCGTTGGCACGGTATTGTATTTTACAGTGCCGAATAATCATGAGTTGATCCTCGGTTTATTGTTGTTTTTTGTCTTTTTTACCGTCTACCTGTTGCAAATTGTTTATTTGATATCTATTTTTTGTTTGACGTGCTTTGTGGTGTTTTTATTTGCTTTGATGGGGGATTGGACGGTTGCCATTTTGTTTGATCGTATTTTAGAAACCACGATTGGCGCCTTGATTGCCTTGATGGTGAGCGCGGGTTTTTTTTCGACAAAAACAGATATTTCAAATTTATTCACAGGATTGTGGAGTAAAATCAATGCTTCGCTGGTGATTGCTTTTGATGGTAAACAGCAGGTAAAAAGCGCAATGTCAGGCCAATATTTGGCCATGGAATGCCAAGCCATTCGCCGTAAAGCGTTGGCCATTCGTTATGAGCTTTTATTTCACCGTTTGTCGCACCGGGATTTTGCTTTATTGCTGAACCAAACCACGTTATGCACGCAATATGTGATTAATTTAATTGACGCTTATGTTTGGTTGGTTCCCTATTTAAAAAAAGAAGACAGTGCTCATATATTGATAGCCATGCAAACGACACGTCACAATATTCAGCGTTTGATCGAACGTTTTCAGCAAGAGGAACCGGTTGAAATGCTGCCTGTGACGCGCGTCACAGAATTGGTCACCAAAGCGATTGAGGACGATGCGGCCCGTTTTGCATCACTGGAAAGTGAGGCCCTAGGTTTTTTTAATATCATGTATTTTTTTGCACGGTTGAACTTGTGTTTGAATGAATTAAATACAACTCTAGGTTCAAGCCCGTTGTAACTGAATTGTGATCGTAAGAGAGGTTTATGCTTTATGGGTAAAAAGCACTGGAAATTCTTCTTTTAAGGCTTGCGTTTTTTGCTCGATGCGTTGCAATTCTTGGTTGATTTCCAATAATCTTTGTTCCGAAGCATTTCGCTCTGCCAAATAGAACTCCAAATGTTGTTGAATTTTAACGCTGCCTGGATACGCTGTTTTTTTTAATTGCAATGCGTCAATGTTTTGTTGCGTTTGTGCGCAATAATCGGCAAGCTCTCTTTGCAACTGCAGCAGTCTTTTTTGTTGCGCCTTTAACGCGCCTTGGGTCTCGGTCAATTTTTCCACGCTATCCCTTAGACCGGTCAATGGATCTACGGCTATCGGCGTTCGAAAAAAAGCATTCACGGTGTTGGTAAAAAATGCTCTCATGACTGCAATCCTTTGTTCGTCGCGCGTGGCTTTAATTCGCTGTAATTTTCTATAAACTCTTGGTAAGAACAAGCCGTTTGTCCTAAATTGCTTTGTTGGGATTGATAGGTTAAATAATCCTGTTCAATTTGCTCCTGCAACGATTGCAATGCTTTAAATTTATTGGATTCTGGCGGAATCTGCGCAAAAATGCGTGCATTTTGACGATAAATCCCACTTAATTTTTGACCAAATTCATCGGTTCTCGAATCGGGCAGAGGGGGTAATGCTGGTTCTAAGGCATCGAGTGTTGGCATCGATTCATTGTCACAAAATACCGTTTCACTCTCATTGTTAAAGTGGTAATCGATGTTTGTGTCTAACCCATCAATATTCAATTCAATTTTAATTTTAAATCCGTTAAAGCCATAGTGGTCACTTTGCTCTATAAATAAAGCATTAAAGCTGACCAACGTATCGCCAGACCGTTGTTCGACAATGTTTTTTTCCACTTCTTTCAACAGCGCTTTGTAAACTGTTTCTTGGTTTATTTTTAAGTAAAATGGATGCAGGGTATTGAGTTTGCCTTGCGGCAAGGTATTGTCAATCGGTATTAATTTTTCATTAAACTCAATGTTTGCTATTAAATCTTTTTTGTACACCACCGGATATTGTTGTTGCACGACGGTGGTTGCCGCAATGCTGGCGGCGCGAAATACAGCAACAGGATCTTGATGAATGATGTTGCGTAATCCGTCTGTTTGCCCAAAATAATGAGTCAGTTCGTTGTTTTTCTTGCGGCAATAGTCACAAAGGGCTTGTTCATTTTTATTTTTTAATTTTTTGGCCAGAGGAGCGAATGTTTCTGCTTGCGCAAAAAATTGCAACAAAGCTTGGTATTGTTGATAAACCTGCTCCACACTTGGTTTTTGTGTTGCATTGTCTTTTAATATTTTGCGAATAGCATCCAGATGGGTTCGCCCAGGAAGTCGATTGGCAAAGGCATCCAACACGTTTTTAATATCTTCCAATTCATATTGAATCAAGGTATCCAAGGTGCTCGAGCCTGTGGCTGCAATCACATGGACACGTATTTCATCAAGGTAAAGGTTTAGGCGTCCCTTTAAACCAGCACTGAGCAGACGATGGTGATTGAAATCTTCATCCAATAAAGTTTGGCGTGCTTGATTCAAGCTTTGCAGGATCGTTTCTGGGGAATTTGCTTGCTTGAGCGATTTCATCAAAGTGTCAACGGTTTTAATTCGGTCGTTGCTGACATAACTGCGGGTCCACCATCTATTTCTGTAAGCGGATAACAAATTTAAACTGCGTTTTGCAAAGCCGGGGAATGCCCACCATTGGCTAAACTTTGATGTTTTCCATGTGTTGGTCTGGGTCGGCATGCGATCGTTTAATTCCCCCATCATCAATTGCAAATAATTGCTTTTCTTTTCCTCGTAAGCACCACGATGCTCATTTAAAGCAAGCATATGGTCTTGCTGAGCCGTCATCATGGCTTTTTCTAGCTCGCCATCTTGACTCCATAAGGTCGCATTCATCAGTTTTTGATAATGTTTTTTTAGCTCTGAATGGGCTAAGGGATTGCCGCTTCGATAGGACTTATAACGTAAAAATAACAAAGCGCCAATGACTTCTTCCACCAATTCATTCGGTGTTTTATGTTTATAACCACTGAGATCGTAGTGATCACGTAATAAATGTGAATAAGCTGGGGATGATAATTTTTCTGCCATTTCCATAAATTGAGCAAGGGTGGTGTTTTGTTTGAGCTCTTGCAGTTCCTCTTCCCTTGTCGCATCGTTCTCCAGCGCCGCAAAATCACAATAGACCTGATCCGCTGATAAGGTTGGGTCAAGATGAAAACCTTGGCTTTCCTTGGTGTAATGACTGGTTAATAACGGATGTCTTGTTTTAATTTGTACCAAAATCTCTTCTGGTTCCAGGTCCAGAGCTTCGGGTAATTCGACTTCAACGGTGTATCTGTCCAACCATTTTTGAAGGACCGTATCCAATGGACCATCCGTTGGTGTTAATTTATTCCATTCCGTGCAGGAAAATTCGGTAATGCTCGCCAGTAAACTTTCAAAATCATCCGCTGCTTCTGGCAGATCGTGCAACCTGCTCCATTGATTATCGATGCGCCGCAGCAATAATTCCCACTCTTTTAACAACAGATTGCGCGCCATTTCTTTGGGGGCATCACTGGCATTGATAACGTCTATGTAGGTCAAAAATTGCTGATACAGCACATTTTTTATATCATCAAATGCTTCACGGCGCTCGCGGTCAATCTCACGTTTTTGATTTCGAAAATTATTTAAATCACGGATCGCTTTATCAAGACCTGCTACGGTGGAGGGAATTTGTCGCATTTGTTTGGTGGTATAAACATCGGCGAATTCACTGCGTTTCACAATAAGTCGCGCTTCGCCATACTGCCCTTGCCGAGCAGCTCGGCCGATTTTTTGACGTTTTGCACGTTCGAGATCTTCATTGGAGTACGGGTCGGTATCCACATAGGTTTGTATAACGGAGAGATAGCTTTTTTCATCCACTTTAATGTCAGTGCCGCGATCAAACACGCTTGAAATGGTAATGACACCTGCGTTCCCTGCTTTTTCTTTGTATGCACGCTCTTCATCGTTTCGTTCTTCAGGGGTTGATTTCTCACTGCTAAAATAGCTTTGAATGGCGGTGTATTGGTTGCCATATTTTTGCAAATTGGCATTGATCGCCGCGCGAAGGGCTGCATCAATTTGTTCGCCTTTGGTTTTGTTTTCACAAATGATCAACACCGGATCACAGGGGATACCCTTGGCTTTCAACTCTAACATCCGCAGCACGTCTTTAACAATTTTATGCAAATGATCGGCATCTTCTCGTTCAGGATCGCCAATAAAATTAGGGTTGGTTAATAGGGGGGGCAATTCGTTGCGATTTAAAGGTGCAAACGGTGGGATATCGATAAAACGAAAACCATATTTTGTCTGTTGTTCCTGGATTTCTTTCCGGGATCCCACCGTGCCACTCATTCCCAGACGACGTTGGTATTGATTCAATAGCAATTTGCTGTTGAGGGAGGTGATGTAGGTTTTCTCCGGCTCAACCAAAAAATTAGGCATACTGCCATTGCTGATTTGGTTGCGGTATTTCGCACGCAAACGGGTGTGTAAAAATTGTTGAATGGTGTCACTGAATTCAGCTGGAATATTAGGACGGCCATTGGCTAAAATGCATGCTTTGGAAACAAAACCGTATTTTTTATGGGTGAGAGTGAGGACTCTGAATTTCTTTTCGTTGGTTTCTTCTTCTGCCAATAACTGTGCGGTTTTTCCGGCGGCAATCAGCCATGTTTCCAGACGTTGTTTATAAAGCTCTGGGTTGGCTTCCAGCATCTTCAGTTGGTCACGTTGTTCCTTTTCCTGCGCGCTGTTTTTTAACCAACGCTGAGCTTCTTTAAGAAACGTAGCGTCATTTTTAGGCGTGTCTTGGGCATCAACGTAGTTAATCAATGCTTCATAAATCCAGAGATAAGGACTTTCATAAGGGTTGGTTACGGGATCTATGATTTTTGCAAAACGATAACGGGTGTTGTCATCCAACGTGGAAAAATCAATTTCATCGGCAACGAGGGCTGAATTTTTAGGAAATTTTTTGCCCATCAACATCATTTTTGAACGTGCTAAAGCCAATTCGGAGATGCTGGAGTAATGAATTCCGCCGGTTTTGTAATCGTCGGGGTGACTATCGGATGTGATCAACGAAGTGGGAATACCTAAATAATCAAAAAATGATTTATTTTCGGTCAGTCCCTCTTGGGCTAAAAATAAGTTACTGGTGCCAACATCAACGGTTTTTCCCTCGAGTGAGAGCATGGCGGCAGCCAATGCGGCTGTGAGCGATTTACCTTCGCCGGTTTGGATTTGCGCTGTGAAGTCACAAT
>CAZGKX010000014.1:40023-47058 GCA_964525945.1 uncultured Legionellaceae bacterium | reverse complement strand
CTTTCGACGGCTAATCCCGTCGGCTGAGATGGTATTAGTTCCCAGGCCTTCCCGGAAACACCTAAAAATGAAATTCGCCAGGGAATATGTGACGGTAAAATCCGTGCAAACAAACTCATAAATGGCCGGATATCTTTGGGGAACAAATCGATGTAGGTTGATGAGTATATTTTATTACCAACCAGCACTGTTCGTCGGTCAAGCGTTTCTGCGTCCCGGGGTATCACTTGTTTTGCCAGGGAGGGCCAAAGTAAATCAGAAACATCCCCCTCAAAGCTATTCACTTCACGCACAGGCAACGTATCCCCAGGCAAAGATGGCATCCAATCATCCGCCGTAAAATCAGGATCCGCCGTCATCCGAATCGCATGGACTGCTTCATGAACTTCCAGCAAACGCCCAATAATATTCAATGTGTCCATGTCGTTCAATACTGAACGTACGTAGGCACTGTGCGTGTCTCTTAATTCGTGTATAGCAGCAAAAACAGTTTGTGAATTTCTAAAGGGAGGTATTTTTTCATCCCTGACCATTTTTAATTTGGTTTTATTGGCTATTTTTAATTGATCAGCTGGTAAATTAAAGGGGCGCGTTATCAACACGAAATAAACGGCTTCTTCAGCACAATACTGGGATAAAAAATCAACACGCTCGTTGAACAAATCCCCCAGATTTAATGATAAACGTGCGGCGGTAGCCTCCGCGGGTGCGAAAATATCACGAATGACTTTTTTAATATTTTGCTTGTCGTGGCTAAAATAGACTTGCAAAGCATGCCCAGAGCGCCCCATCGGGCCTTGAAATGCATTGGTTAAGCCATCAACGAGCGTTGCAAATTCGTCCGTGCCTGTTAATGCGGTAACCCCTTCTATCTTCAAAATGGACAGCAATGATCCATCATGGTTCACCAAAACGGTAGGACTGTCTGCCGTTTCAAGATCACAATAAGATTCTGTCGTTTGCTTTAATGCTGTACTTAACCAGGCAAAAAAGGTGTCAACACCTTCAAAAAAAGACTCCGCCCAAGTTGCCATCCCTTTGTCTCCAACGTGTGATTCTATGTGACCTATTTTTCCGCTATTTCTTCCAATGCACTGGCAGCCCAGCCTTCAATCTGTTTACGGAATTTTGCTCTGGATGGTAATAATCGGATGTTATTTAATAATTTTGTTAAGCGTTCTTCAGGAATGGATCCTGAATCGATCAAGAGGTGTCCAAGTATTGCTGGATCGCTCGTGCCTTCCCCAAATTTGTCTTCCACGACCTGAGAGCGAACTTTGAAACTTAAATAGATGGTTTGCGCGCTGCTTTTATAGCCCGTATCATTCGTGATTGCACAAAACAATACATGGCAGAGACTGTTCACTTCGGGTTGAGACAGTTCGGGCAAATAGATCAAAGTACCTCCACCGTATCCTCCAACACCTACTGATTCGATGAAGAAGCATTGAGAACAAAAACAGCATGAAGTGACCAAATTTTCTAACTTGTTATTGCTGTAGTTGCCATCCAAATTGACTACTTCTTGAAAGAGCTTGGCTTGGAAACCACAAAATTGACACGTATAGCGATCACGTTGAAACACACGTTCTTCAAATGTTTTGAATTTAGGATCAGCTTGCCTTGCCGAATATAAGCGCCAGGAACTAGGACTTGCCCTTAATTTTAAATCAAAACGTCCAGAATTATTGGCCATGTATCAACTCGTTTAATGAGGCTTTGTTGAATGGATAATCCCATTGCCCGGTAGATCTAAATTGCCAGGCAATGGGCGTATATTTCTTCAAAGCAGTGAATACAATATAGGCTTATTGTCCACCGAACACGGTACCTTGGGGACCTGCAACTTCACCACCCCCGGTGAACATGGTTGAACCTGTTATCCCTAAAATAGATGGTAAGAACAACAATGCGGCGGCAATAAACAACAGACCAATTGGTTTACCAATCGGCTCTTGTTGTGGATTGTCTTTGTGCGCTTTGAATTTCATAATGGAACCAATCGCAAAACCTAGACCACCCACATACGAACCCGCAGTGATTAATTTAGACACGTTGGTAAAAGAACCGGTGATCATAGATGCCATATCACCAAGAGTTTGGCTGGCAGCGGCCAAAGCTTCTGTTGAAAAGAGGGCCAGTATGACGCAAGCTAAACTGACAAATCCCCGAGTTAAATTGATGTTAAATGTACGATTCACGTTCTCTCCCTTTTTATTATTATTATTTTAAAAACCACCGTAAAGAGTATTATTAATGATTTGTAACGTTCCGACAATATTCATTGCCAGAATTCCTCCAAATATATGCATTAAACCTTTTCCTGTACCTCCTTGAGATTGGCTATGGGCTGATGCACCCTTTGCAATCAGGACCCAGCCACGTACAAAAGCAACTAGCCCTATGGTTTGTATCACCATTGCCAATGAACTACCAAACATGCTGTCGGAGCCAAAAAGCGTGTCCAACACTGGACTATGGCTATTTACCGGTGCATAGGCCAAAACATTTGAATACCCAAACGTGGTATTCATCAATATCTCAAAGCCTGTAGGAAAATAGATCAGCATGGCCGCCACAAAAAAATACACAAGTGGCTCTTTAATACTGCTC
This sequence comes from uncultured Legionellaceae bacterium, assembly GCA_964525945.1. Taxonomy (GTDB): domain Bacteria; phylum Pseudomonadota; class Gammaproteobacteria; order Legionellales; family Legionellaceae; genus CAZGKX01. The sequence continues at coordinate 44,445 of CAZGKX010000014.1, read as the reverse complement.
ATCCCTGCTGATTGCGAGCGATTTTCAGCATGAGATTTTAATGTGAGCAACGCTTTTATTGCAAAGGACAAACCCATGAGATATGCGGCCCCCGATATCAAACGCTCTACAGGTGCGAGTGATTGTGCAAGATTATTTAAAACATCGACTTGACCGGATATCCAACTTGTATCGCTCATTTGCGACCTCAACTATCCTCTTGGCTGAATTTTATCACTTGACCACTGCTGGTCAGTACCATTCCTTGACTAGGATCAATTAGTTTTACAACACCATACCCTTGGACCAAGGTGCCTTCTCTCACTGTAAGTGTAGTCCCATTTGTGGCAATTAACCACGCGCGTCCTGGAATCACGGCTTGAAGGTAGTATTTTATCACGGGTGTCTTAGAAACAGGGATCATTTTTGGTCGTTTGGGCCGAGCATGCTCTGTTAAACGGACAATTTCGTGGGATTGCAGATCAACCTGGGTGTGTAATTTTTCAATGATTTGATTGAGTTCAGCCATTTTGGATAAAAGCGCCCCCACATTATGGTTCACGCTGTTTAACTGATTCGTCATTGTTGCAACCTGCGTTTGCATGGATTGTTGATTTGACTGCAATGCAGTCAATTGCCGTTCCATTTGCACGTTGATGGTACTGCTCGTGGAATTTACGGGTGCGCGGGTGTTGGTATTCAGGGTCGGTGTTTCAGGTATGACCGTTATAGGTTCCGGATCATTGTATTCTGGGCTGTTTTTAGTGGTGGTTACCGAGGTCACTTCCACCGGTTTTATGGTTTGATCTTTTGAGGTGAACACAGCACTAAATATTTTATAAAGCAACATGAATAGGAAAAAAACAGCCACCGCAATTAAAGCGTTACGCCTTACTTTGTTAGCGTTATTTGCAGGTTTGTCTTTGAACGCCTTGGCGCCATAATCCGGTTGGTTAACCTCCAGCTCGGGCCCTGGCGCATCGGGATCGGTCAATTGATATTCATCATTATATTGATCATTGTCTGCCATGTTTTACCTGCTCTTCAAATTAAAGTGTTCTTAAGTCCTGGGTGAATAACACACCGATGCCCGTTCCGGAAAATACTTCTACGGTTGTTGGACGGCTCATTTGTTGCATTGCAACTTGCCCCCAGGCTTTACCCAGCGTAGCTAAACCAATAACAGCATTTTCAAGCGTAGAACGGCCGATACCATTGGAAACGGTCGTATCAGTGGTTCCACCCGTTCCACCCACGGTAATGGTGGTGTTTGCAGATTGAAATGCATTGCCGAAACCTTCTAAAAAGGTAGCAGCAAACAACGACCCATAACGCATTAAATAATGATGGTCTGTTTGACTGGATAGCGCCGTACGGGCAGTGTTTGGATCAATTGCAAAAGCACTGATAGAAACCGTTTTTGGAGCACCTGGCATGGACAATGTATTAAAACTAATGATCATTTTGTCAGCATTGCTTGGTAAATTAAAGCTTCCGATTAATTTTCCGCCTTTTAATCGACCCGAAACAATGGTGGCTAAAATAGGGCCTGGTTCATCACTGTTAACAGATGTATCAATAACAGCAAAAATTACATCGCCTGTTCTTAGGATAGCGGGAGCTTCCTTCATGGGTCCATCCAATTGTTGGGTGGCGGTTGTTGATTGCGCAAGTCCGAGGGGCCCACCTCGACCATCCAAAGCTCCTGCATCTTTATCTTTCGCTGCGGTGGCTACATATTGTTGATTGGGTACTGCTTTCCAGCCTTGAACAGCTTGGTTGGCTGCTGAGGTCATGACACTGCTGCGTTGTTGAATTTTTTGTTGATAACGTTGTTCAGCAGCCTGTTTTTGTTGTTTATCGAGAATTGTTTGCAATTTTTTGGCATTTGCGGCGTCTGCATTCATTTGTTGGGCTGGGGTTACCCCTCCATTGATGGAAGGAATAGTTGTCACCACGGATGGCGTAGGAGGAGGTTGATCCACCCCTTCCAAGCCTGCTAATGCAGCTACTTCTGAAGAAAAACCAGCCGCTTGTAACTCTTTATTGGATAAACCAGCGCTTCGCAATTCTTCTGCAGAATACCCCGCCTCTTTTAATTCCTTTGCAGAAACGCCTGCTTTGAGCAGTTCTGCGGCACTAAATCCCGCAGCTTTGAGCGCAGCGCTGCTGTATCCTGCTGCTTTCAATTGCGACGCAGTCAGGCCCGCATTTTTTAATTCTGTTGCCGAAAAACCCGCATCATTAAGTTGTTTAGGGTTATAACCCGCATCCAACAATTCTTTCGCAGAGAATCCTGCGGCACGTAATTCTTTGGCGCCAAAACCTGCTTTGTTTAAATCATTGGCACTAAAACCTGCATTTCTTAATTCAGCGGCGGTAAACCCAGCATTTTTTAATTCTAAAGGTGTAAAACCTGCATTTTTCATTGCTTGTGCACTGCAACCCAGTGTTTTTTTAATAGTCGCGGCAGAAACGCCCATTGCATGCGCTGCTTGCAACGACGCCGCGCTGCAATCAGCAGTTCTTCCGGCAGCAATTACACCAGCAGGATTTAAATTGGCTTGAATGAGTTGACTCGGAGTAAAACCTGCAGCCAATAGTTCTGCAGGCGTAAATCCGGCATCCGCCAATGCTTTAGCGCTAAATCCCGCCGCTTTTAATGCGTCAGCTTTACAGCCACTTAATGATCGAATGCGATCAGCAGTGACACCTTGTAAAAGCAGTTTTTGCAATTGATTTGGATCACAACCCGCAGCTCGAACGGCATTGTCACTCACGGCACTGCCTATAACAGCAATATCTGCTGGTGAAAAACCAGCAGCAGCTAACTGTTTTGGAGTAAATCCGGCCGCCAGAAGATCCGAAGCTCTATACCCAGCTTTTTTTAAAACATCAGCACTGCAACCGTTTAAATCATGAATGCGCTTGGCCGATGCCCCACGCGTCATCAATTTTTGCAACTGAGCAGGATCACAGCCAGCAGCACGAATTAAATTGTCATTGAGAGGCAACGCATCATTGATTTCTTGCGTCGAAAAACCTGCCGTCTTAAGTTGTTGGGGTGTAAAACCTGCATCCGTCAACGCGTTGGCATCAAATCCAGCACTTTTTAACGCATCAGCATTACAACCACTTATGCCCCGAATACGTTTGGCAGTGACACCTCTGTTTAATAAATCATGCAATTTCGTCGGGTCACAACCCGCGGCACGAATGGTCGCATCATCAGGGGCTTGCGCTACGCTCACATCGTTGGGCGTGAAACCTGCGGCAAGCAATTGTTTGGCTGTAAAACCTGCATCCATCAATTCTTTTGCGCCAAATCCAGCGGTTTTTAACGCTTGTGCACTGCAACCATTCAGTTCGTGGATACGTTTGGCGGAGACCCCTTGTTGCTGCAGCGCTTTTAGTTTAGTTGGATCACAACCTGCCATTTGTATCGCGCGATCGGGGATCGTCGCGGCATTTAATTGGTTGGGCGTAAATCCCGCTTGCAATAATTCTTGTGGGGTAAAGCCTGCGGCCAGAAGATCTTTGGCATCAAAACCAGCCGCTTTAAGGGCTTGTGCACTACAGCCATTGACATCGTGGATACGCTTGGCAGAAACCCCTTGCGCTACAAGTGTTTTCAATTTGTTGGGATCACATCCAGCGCCACGTATGGTGTCGTTGCTGATGGCAGCACCGCTCACTTGACTTGGCGTAAACCCAGCATCTGCCAACTGCTGGGCCGTGAACCCAGCATTTAATAAATCTTTTGCATCGAAACCAGCATCTTTTAAGGCTTGCGCACTGCAACCGTTCAATTGGTGAATACGTTTTGCTGAAACGCCCTGCACTAACAATGCTTTCAGTTGAGTGGGATCACATCCTGCACGGCGAACAGCGGCGTCACTCATGGTTGCACCATTGATCTGATGGGGCGTAAAACCCGCCGCGGCTAAATCTTGCGGGCTAAACCCAGCCTCTAACAAATCTTTTGCATCAAATCCAGCATCCTTCAACGCTTGGGCACTGCATCCATTTAACGCATGAATGCGCTTCGCAGATACGCCCTGAGCAAGCAGCCCTTTTAATTGATTAGGATCGCAACCTGCGGCTTTCACAAGATTATCGTTGACAAGGGGGGATATTGCATTCAGCTCAGCAGGATTAAAGCCAGCATTTAATAAATCGCTTTTTGCAAAACCAGCCGCTTTTAATGCACTCGCACTGCAACCGGCATGACGACGAATCAGCGCCGCACTTACACCGGCTAAACGCTCTCGTTTTAATGCTTCAACACTGCACCCGGTATTTTTAACAGAATCAGCCGTCATACCCGGGGGCAGAACCTGCTCTGCCGCCCTGATCTCGGTGGCAGAAAAACCTGCGTCGGCCAAATCATCAGAGCTAAAACCAGCGTTCAACAAATCTCTGGGAGCAAAACCGGCGTCTTTT
>CAZGKX010000014.1:28355-40013 GCA_964525945.1 uncultured Legionellaceae bacterium | reverse complement strand
TTTTAATTGGGCAGCAGTAAAGCCAGCATTTTTTAAATCTGCGGCGCTAAAACCTGCATTTTTTAAATCTTGCGCGCTAAAGCCCGCAGCTTTTAACGCTTGCGCGCTGCATCCACTGATCCGTCGGATAGCTGCAGCACTGACACCCGATGAACGCAAACGGGCTAAAGCCGCCACATCGCATCCAGCTTTACGTACATCGTCCTCAGAGTAACCGTCGGGCAACCCACCCGCACGAGCAATATCGTGATCCGTAAAGCCAGCGCCTTTGAGTTCGCCATCGGAGTAACCAGCATCTTTCATCTCTTGCGCACTAAACCCTACACCATGCTCTTCACATGCCACATAGCCGCAAGCTCTTAATTCAGTGGCGGAATACCCAGCTTCTTTCATTTGGTAAATGTTAAATCCGGCTGTTTTTAATTCATTGCATTTGCATACGGTCATTAAGTCGGCAAGTTTGTAACCATTTTTTTTCAATTGCACACAACTGCACGCTGTTTTTAAATCATTCAATGTCGCACCTTGAGCAACCACTTTTGCAACACTTGCATTCGTACAATTATTGTCCTGCAATGCTTGCAACCATAAACTTTTTTGAGCACCACTCATGTCTTCGCGAGCCAGGGTTTGAAAACCGACGCTTCCCTGTCCCGCTTTGGCACCCACAGCTTCAACACCTTCACCAAACACTTGTGAGCGAATAATGGTTGGAATAGCACTGCCCCCCGTTTGCTTCGCAGTTTGAGCTTGCTCTAGATTCTGTTCTTCTTGCAACGCAGCATACTGTGCGGTTTGATTTACAGCACCTGGGATGGATGCAATACCAGCTGGGGCGCGCCTTACATCGGCACTGGATTGCAATGATGTGGGTGTGGTTGCCCGCAGAAATTGAACAATACCTATGGTTGCTGTAACAATCAGCAAGATGAACGTGAATAAAATGATCACTCGCGAACGCGTGTTTGAAAACAGTGCTTTTATATTTTCTTTTTTGCCGGCCATTTCGTTATAACCCTTCTACCTTAAGCTGCATGACTTTGCCGTGCCAGGACACCAATAATACAGGGGATTTTTGCATTTCATACGCATGCATGCCATCGGCGCTGGTCATGCTTCCAATCCAACCGGGTGATAAAATAGTGAGGTTTGTTCGAACAAACATTTTTTCGTTATGAAGCCAAGCTCTGGCATCCCCCCCGCTCACCACTAAACGACTACTACCTGCAGGAGGGACGCCATCCAATACATGCAAAAGAATGGCATTTGCAGAAGGAGGTAAGCCTTCTTCCATTGGCATGCTTTTAGCATTAGGGCCATAACCTTGAATACGCAAGTCCACACGATAATCCACTGCTTTTTGTCCCGGAATAAGCGTGAGCATCACGGGTGTGTTTAAACCCTTTAAACGCACGGCCAAATTGCCATAAGTGTATAATTTTAATGATTGAATCATCAAGGTGTTGCTTGTCTTATCCCATTGGATATTAAATGCGGTCGGATCACCTAAATCATACGCCGCAATCGGCCAAGGCGAGCCGGTGGAATCCAGAAAAACCAAAGAGGAAACAAAGCCCTGTGATAATCGAATCACAGGGGGAGTCGAACCGGGTGATAAATTAACAAATTGTGACGTGGCCGTTGGTTTAGGCGGGGTACCCACCGGCGAAGCTTTAGCAAATTCAGTGGTATTGTACATTTGTTTTAAATGCACAATTTGCTCAGGAGATAGAGGAAACAACTGCTGTCCCACACCTTCGAATGCGAGCGAATCAATCACTTCTTTGTCGGTTTGTGAAGGCACTAATTGTGTCCGATTCACTAAAGCCTCTGTTTTCTTAACCTGAACCGTTGGTTTCGGTGCAGGCGGAGGCATGGTTGAGGGGTCCTCTTTATCTTTGCTTTTATCCGTGCTTTCTCCTTGCGGGGCGAGGCGCTTTTGCAGCATTCGTAATTGTTCCAATGCTTGTTTGGCTGAGCCTGTTTGTTCGCCAAAAGCCAGAGGAGTGTAAACAACATGGACGAGCGACAACAAACCAGGCAGCAAAAATAAGGACACTATTTTTTTTATGGCTTTGCTGCTATAGCACTTTATTCTCATCAATTGGCCTCACCCGTAGATGGTCCACTTACAAACTGAGCTATTCCTATACCCCGCGGTGAATTCAAAGTGGACACCCTGGTGATCAGCATAGTGACCACGAGATTTTGCTGAGAAAATTCGCTGGCGCTTTGGTAAGTGACGAGAAGCGGCATTTGCACCCGCCAAGCAAAACGACCGTTTAAGATCCCTTTTTGTAAAATGATGGGCGCCCGTGTTGCCACAGCCGATACAATTAATTTTTTAGCTTTAATCGCTTCAAGGTTATTTGATTGCTGCAACGCATTTAAGAATTGATCCCAACCTTCCGCCGTAAAGAAACCCGAGGAAGCTTGTAATTCTGCGCGGTAATTTACGAAATTATATGTGAACGCGGCAATAGCGGCTTGATTTGCCCATTGCAACACGGCTGAATCGGATTGATTTGGTTCATTGAGAGGAAACAATGGTGTAATACGCCCATTGATGCTGGTTGCAAAATACTTGGGCAGAGGAGGATGCGAGATGATATAAATCAGCATTGACGTTAAAATAAAATTAGCAGCAATGGAGATTAATAAAATAATCATCATTTTACGCTGCCCGTCACGGTAAAAATTATTTCTCATTACAACATTTGCCAAGGCTTCTTCAGGCATAATATCCTCTCATTGCGGTATGGCCCGTGTTTCGTCGTCAGTAGCTGGATCATCAGCCAGTAACGGAACATTCGTTTCGTTGGCCTCATCCATGGGTGTTAACAACGCCGGAGGCGTTACGCCATCCGTCACATAAAAATCGTTTTCAGGTTGATTAAAATACAAATAATAAACAGCCATACCCAATAAAAGATTGATAAAGACAGATAACACCACAAGGCTTGCTGTCCAACGAAAAGCACGGACGTAAAAGCGTTTAGAGTTTTTTATTAGACTCCAACTCTCCTTGCTCACTACCTTATCTCCCTATTAGAGAATATCAACTGTGTTCCTTAAGCTATTGCTTGTCTAAATGTGATTTCGATTCTTGAGTTTGGTGCACTATCACCGCGTTGTGTAAAACCAACTATAGGCTTGTCACTGCCTAAACCTTGTGTAAAGATAAAACGGGAGTCAACGCCTTGGGACCAAAGGTAATTGCTTACTTCTTTTGTCCTCGCCAATGTTAACGCATGTTCGCGTCGAGAAGAAACATATTTACTGCTAAAGCCATTGATATTGATGCTAATTTTACGAAATTGTTGTACATAGCAAGCAATATTATTTAACAGCGCGTAAGCTTCCCATTGGATTTTTGGGGATTGATTGGCAAATAATAACGTAGACGGGACACTAATTAAATAATTCTGACCAATAATAATAATTTTAACGCCCTGGTCCGTAATTTTCTTTTGCATTTTCAGAATATCTCTGTCGGAGGCAGTGCTAACCTGGGTCGGCAATTTGGGTTGGTCGAAAACAGGTTTTTGATATTTTGATCCGCAACCAGTCAATAGTATGCACACTATTAATCCGTTACAGCCAATCGTTAATCCTTTCAACGCAAACCCCACTGAAGCTCCAAATCCAAAGGAAATCAAACCATACTACACCTTATCTTACAAGTGATTTTTATCAAGAATTTAAGAATAGGTACATAGATCTTGGCGGAGTGGTGCGAAGCAAAGCAAATCACCTTCAAACATTTTCCGTGCTTTTATTTTTAGCCCGCTCACGTTCACGTTTTATTTTTTCAATCAAATCATCCACAATTTGCGTTAACTCACTCGTGCCCATTTGACTACGTTCATCGGGAGGATAACTTGTTGCCATTTGAAAGTCTTTAATCAATTCATTTGCAATATTTCCGGCCAGGCTTGATTTTTCACCCGTTAAGCGTTCTATTGCCATCATGTGGTTTCGTGTTTCATTGATGGGTAATAACGCTTCCGAAAAACGAGCCACATCTTTTGTGAGCAATGGTGGCGCACCAGGGGCCATCCGTAATGGAGCGAAAATGGTTAAATTACCAATTTCCACCTCTTCAATAAGTTCTTCAACTTTTTCGGGTTCATTAAAATTATGAAACGCCAACAATGCTGTTACCCCACGTTCGATGGGTTCAGTGATGGTTGATTCATGCAAGGATTTACTCACCAAAGAAATGGTTTCATTCTCTAACTCAACATCAATACCCGGGTCGGTCTGTGCGAGAACTTGTTGAAAATTGGACAGCTGCTTTTGCAATTTAGCAATGTACTCATCAGGAGGTGGTTCTACTTTCAAAAATTGATTCACTTTTAATTTCTTCACCGGTTTAGGGTTGGCATAAAACATGCGTGCTCGCACCACTTGGGAGCGGAAGAAAATGTGAGCTTCACCTTCGGTTTGTTCTTTTAAATCCAACAAATCAATACGTGCCCGTTTTTCAAACGAAGAACTTTTCGTGTCCATGTAACTATTGGCCATGCTGTTTTCTTTTGTTTGGAATGAATCAACTTTGGTCACATAAGCTTCACCGGCTGTTTTGGTGAAAAAATCCCAAGTGTCGGTTGGATCCTCTAACTTCATGCAAATTTTAATATTGGTGTTCGCCCCAATAGAGGCTGCTTCCTCTTTCGAGGCTTTTTGAAATGCGGGCAAATCCTGCCCTGCAAAAATAGCAGAAAAACCTAGGGAACGGGCCTGTGCTGGCACCACAGCAAACCCTTTCACCGCATAATACCCATACTCATCGAGAATACACATGTACGGGGTTGGCGCATTGGTGGGTTTACGCTCAATCACATCACGGTAGTCCCCTTCCACGTCCTCTCCCAATCCCGCCGCCATCATGGCTTTTAACGACGATACAATGATTTTTCCAAGGTTGGACAATTCATCGGGTGATTTTTCCAAGGCAGGTAAAAGCACCACCAGAATACGACGATTTAACACCACATCTTTAAAGTCAACTTCAGCCAAATTGGTTCGCAAAATATGGCCGTAGGTGTCCGCTAAGGAAGAAAAAGCACGAACCAACTGCATGGTTATAAAACCATGTTGTTCTAAAACTTGAGAAACCTGCTTGCCTTTTTTCTCTTTATTGTAACCTGGCAAAGTGTTGAGGTAATTGCGAAGTGGATCGGTCACTAATTTAGGCACCGTATCAATATTGATACTTTCTTGGTCATCTCTCGGGAAAACTTTATCAACAACAATGGATTCCAATCGTTGCAAATCAAAATAGTTACGAATGGTATCCGCATCCAATAAAACACTGCCTTCATCACGCATGTAAACCAATAACCGCATCAATGCCTCTACGAAAGCAATCGCTCGGCCTTTCCACATGTCACCATCACCACCTTGTCCGGAATCACCCATCAAATTAACCACCAATTGCGTTAACATACTGGATGAACCTTGGCAAAAGGGGTTTAAGGTGTTTGATAAGCGCCGTTCTTGCGGACCCACAATATCCCGTGCACCGGTCATAAAGTTAATTAACAGCAAATCATCTTCACGGCCCATACTTCGAACAATGGAAAAAACTTTTGCATAAAGCGAGTTATCGCCTTTTCCATCGACGTAAATAAATCCACTCGCTTGCACCAGGGCATTGTAAGCAATAGAAACCAACGTTTCGGTTTTACCGCTACCGGTAGAACCGAAGATGAGTGCATGGGTTCTCATGTCTTCGTTCGCAAACCATAGTTCTTCGTTGGTTTTAAGTTGGTTACCGAAAAAAGCAATGCCTCTTGCCATGTTCGGTAATTTAATGCCGGGCTTTAAATCATTGTAATCTTTCATTTTAGCGATCAATGGCATGCGAAACGGCAGTTTTTGCTTGCGGGAAAAAGCATACCAAAAAGCAAACACCCCAAGAATGAGCATGAGCAATGACAACTCTGGCAAAAAAAACGCTGTCGCCGCGGCTGACATCACAACAATGGATGCATTGGTTGGTTTAGCGAAAAACTCACTGATGCGTTGGCCAAGGGTGCGGGTATCCCGCAACAGCTTGGTGGGATCTATTTCATGACGTGAATCAACACCTCTCATCATGGCTGTAGCTCCTGCAATTCTTTGGGGGACAATTTAATTTCCTTGATTGCGATTTCTAACGCTTTGATGGCTTCATCGATCATGGGAGCAACACAGCATCGTCCCATGGTTTGCTCAGCTCGCCAATGGGCAAATGGCCCCCCCACCTCAGCAAAAGGTGTTTGACGACCCACACTGTTCAGCATATACCATAAACGTCGATCCACCACTTTTAACCATAAAAATTCTGAGGTCGGAACGACACCATCACCGCGCGCTGCGGCCAAAAGCGCCGCAATCGCGGTTAGCATATAAGCGTGCTTGGCCACAATCTCTTGCACCGACTCATGATTCTTGTATTTTTGGAGAACATCATTTGCCACATTGTAGTCTAGCTTGCCTTCAGCAAAATTTTTATCCAATGCCGCCAAAATTCGCTTTGCTGAATCTTTATCACGATTCATACGCGCCATAAAAACAGCGGACAATGCTTGCACATGGGGCGGACAACGCTCGAAACTATCCCAGGTGGGTCCCAACTGCAGGGTAAAAACACGTTTTGCATCACCCCGTCGAACACCTGCCGTCATTTCAAGCCCGGGAATTTGATTGTCGAGCAATGCATCGCTTTTTTTCAATAAATTGTGTTTGCGAGCAAACTCCATGGGGGTTAATGCCATAGCCCAAGGCCCTGTGTTGATATCAATACTCACAAGATCTTGCTTAACGATAGGCATAATTGCAGGCCAGTTTTTTTGCTCTTGCTGGCGCAGTGTCTTCATGTCATGGATTTTACGAAATTTTAGAGATATATCCGATTTGTAGAGAAGTACAGCGAAAACCCCTAAAATCACCGCGTAAGGGTAGCGGACATAATTGCCAACCAGCTCTGTAAAATCAACCAATTGCCCCCACTCGATCATCGAGGTGTCAATGGTTTCCATGGTGTAAATTACTTTGGGTAAAGGCGTGTCATCAACAAAATAGAGGACAAGTTTGGCCTGCAAGATATTGAGGAAAAAAACAAATTTAACAATGTATTGATGGCCGGCTTTCCAAACAAAAAATAAGGTAATAAACACCAGCACCGTAATCCAAATCGGCGCCATGGCATTGTCACCACCCCCACCTTGCTGTTGTTGCTGAGCCATAATATACCTTTCTGTATCATTAAATAAAGTATATACCTATTTGTAAAAAATGAAGAAGAGGTATGACTATTTTAATTGACTCTTTTTATATTGTTGAGTCAAGGCCCAACCTACACGTCAATTTAAAATCAAAGCAGTACAGTTGTATTGTAATGACAAAATTTAATCGGATTCAACCACTAGATTTTTAACCAAACGGCCGCGCGCATATCGGTAAGTTCCCGTGCTATGGACAAAATAGTTCAGATTCTCCAAATTGATGGATTTATCTTTGATGGTCAACAGTGGCTTGCCCAGTTTATCAACAGGCGCTTTATCCGCAGGTAAGGACAAAATATCGGTTTGATTGACGTAAATGGAAACATACGATTCATTGACTTTGTGTTCTTTGGTTTTTATGATCGATTTCACGTCATTTTCATCCGCATAAATGGGGCGGGAAATCATTTGACGGGGCAAATTAGCAACAATTCGTTCCCAGGATTGAATGTTAGCACCATCGGAAGAATAAAGCAGGATATAGAGCTCTTGCTGCCCACTGCGCAAGGCGAGCCGATTGGCAAGATGGGCAGACAGTTTGGTTTTTTCTTCCGTGCTACCACTGACACTATCAAGAAACTCTTCGCGAACCTCACGCAATTTTTTGCCAATAACACTTAAAAAATTCGATTGGGTCCAATCATTTCCTTCGATGACCTTGTCCAAGGAACTTAAAATGGATTTAATTTTTCTTTTTGAAAACTCATCGTTCATAAAAAATTTTACTTACCATTGCATAACATCAGAGGTTAAGGCCTATACGGATTACTATTGTTGTTTAATGCCTCGGCTTCTTCGTTTACACCGGCATTCACTGTATTGTTCAAGTCAAGCTCAGCATAATCCTCTATGCGTTTACGCTTTGATTCTTCTTTCAATTCACTTTGGCATTCTGTCAAAACCTTAACAGCAGGTCCTAAATTACCATGAAATTCATTCATGCGTACAGTGGTCGCAGTAATTTCAGCAACTTTGTTAGTCGCTTTATCCGCAGCAACCACTACAGGAGGCTCTGCATTGCCAACAATGGACGACGAACTTTTAATTGAACCCCAGTCTTTCGGCATTAGGATGCTCCTAAATATTACTTCTATTGAGATAGCATAGCAGGATCCTGCTTAAGAAAAGATTAAATGGCCTGTTTTTTCGTTTTTTTTACACTTTATGCTACAAAAATTGTTAGATTCATTTATATTTAATCATACATCAATTCATCCAAGGGCGTATGGTCACGGCTCGGCCCCCCTTGAATCAATTCATTCAGTACATCCGTCATGCACAGTAAACGCAAGGTATTGGGGGTCACATTGTCAAAAGTGACTTGCGTGCCTAATAATGCATTTTCTGCATCGCTGAAAGACACACCCAAACCATAGCCTAAACATAAAGAACACAGTTGATCGGCGCGACGAGCAATAGCAGGCAACAGCCCAGTGAAAGAAAAAACTTCATCGAAGCTAATAAATCGATCGTTTAAATAAAATTTTGCATTAAGATTAGCTGCGATTAGAGCCATATTTTTTCGAATATCGTTTTCCATTATCGCCACCAGGGTTTTGAAGATTTAAGGCTGCCTGCAAAAAAATCCCTTAACCATCGTAAAAATACAGGCACGGTAAATCCGTAATGTTCTAGAATGCCAAAGAATACGGCCGAAACCAGGACCAAAATACCGGTCCACACTCGAATATGCATTAAAAAAAGAAAAATAGGAAAAGCAGCTTTGGCATCCACCATAAAAAAACGGGCACTGCGTGCAGAATCACGCCAATGGGCTGTTGAAGAAAAGTTCTCAGCCATAGCAATCTCATCTCGGTCAACCAGAGTGGGTTAAGAATATACCGAATGAAGAAGTTAATGCAAGCACACAACGCTCGCTAAATCATTGCCAGAATTAACCGAGTTTTGCGGCTAATTTTTGTTCTGGACTGAGGCATAAACTAAGCACGTCGCCCATAGCGGGCGGTTTTAATTGTAGTTTTTTTACATCTTCATTCGGTTCAACCGCTTCACGCGGATTGTCGATATCCTTATCCATAGAATAATCCGTGCCTTTCATAAGCGTTAGCATATGATTTGTACTGTCCGGTTTAGCCATGGTTGCCTCGTTTTAAACAGAAACCAAATTTAAGAAGAATATACTATATATCACAAAAATTAAGAATATATTAAGACGCATTAAAATTGAAGCGTACTTTTTACCTCAATCGCCAATCGATGGGTGATTATAGGAAATCTTCAAGTTCCAGGCGCAAACGTTTTTCTTCCATCAAAAGCTCCAAACGTCTGCGCGCATCTGAAGTTGAGCGTTGACGACTGCTTTCCATAATAATGTGTTCTGCCTCAGGGATTTCTTCGTCGTTGATCAATGCCTTTTCTTCATCTTCATCAAACAGTTCGCTCATACTAACTCTCATTTAAGGGTGAAAAATTCAAGCTATATACCGTATTTTTTTATGACTGGCTAGTGTTAATTTTAAAAAATTTACTTAAGATTAAAAGAGCCTTGTTGGACATATGATTTATAATGGCAAAAGGAGCACAGCAATGCTAACCAAGCAAGCCATCAGGACACATCACAAGCAATTACGCCAAACTCTATCCAAAGAAATGCAACAAAAAGCGTCTCAAACCATCTGCCGCCACATTCATGATTTGCAAGCCTACCAGCAAGCACAACACATCGGCCTTTATCGAGCCGTCAATAATGAAATTGATTTGCAGTCACTTTGGCAATCCACTGGTTTGAATAAACACCATTACTGCCCTCACATGCATGAAAATCATACATTGTCGTTTCTGCCTGTGACAGCAACAACACGTTGGTGCAAAAGAGCATTTGGTATTTTAGAACCTGATATAGAAAATAAATTCGCTCGTAATGTTGAGCAACTTGAGATAATATTTATTCCTTTGGTGGCATTCGATAAACACGGTACACGCATTGGCGCAGGTGGTGGCTATTACGATAGAACCCTGGCTGGCCACTCTTCTACTCCCCTGTTGATAGGTGTAGGCTACGAATGCCTTCGATACCCATTTATTGAGCCCGAACCGTGGGACATACCCTTGCATGCCGTAATCACGGAACAAGCGATTCACTGGAGCCGTCGATGACAAATTATTGGCTGATGAAATCAGAGCCTGATTGTTTTAGTATTGATGATTTACGTCAACAACCCAATCAAACAACACACTGGGATGGTGTCAGAAACTATCAGGCCCGTAATTTTATGCAAAAAGATATGCGCATAGGCGATCAAATCTTTTTTTATCATTCCAATTGCAAACCACCCGGGATTGCAGGTCTTGCCGAAGTGGTCAGTGAAGCCTACCCCGACTACACAGCCTTTGATCCAAGCAGTGAACACCCTGATGCAAACAGCACACCGGATAAACCCAGATGGTTCATGGTTGACGTACGATTTAAAGCAAAATTCAATCAGCTCATTTCCTTGGCGTCTCTGAAAAGTCACGCTGAACTGTCAGACATGTTGCTGTTACGCAAAGGAAATCGTTTATCGATCCTGCCGGTGAGTGAACGCGAGTGGGGTTTTATTATGCAATTGTCTCACACGCTTTAACTTAAAGCATCGTCACCAACTTCCCCAGTCCGGACCCGCACAACTTGCTGGAGGTCGTACACAAAAATTTTACCATCCCCTATTTTTCCGGTATAGGCCGTCTTGCAAATAGCATCAATCGCCATTTCAACCATGGTATCAGGCAAGGCCAATTCTATCTTTAATTTAGGAAGAAAATCGACCACATACTCTGCGCCTCGATAAAGCTCAGTATGGCCTTTTTGTCGACCAAATCCACGTGTTTCTGAAATAGTAATGCCTGGTACACCAATATCCATTAGCGCCTCATAGACATCATCTAATTTAAATGGCTTAATGATAGCCGTTATCATTTTCATCATGCCTCCATGCGAGTGCTTGGGTTTATTTATTAGTTTTGCTAAACTGCCCTTTCAAGCAGTTTAAAGGAATGTCCATGTTTATACCTAAACAATTTGAAGATTTGGCGAAGAAACTTTACAACGCTTTGCCAACTAGTCTACAGAATGTTGAAAATGAAATTCAACAACAATTTGACTAAAAACAGCCTCGAAAACACCAAAATGGTCGGAAATATCGTTGAAATCCTTGGAATTAGGCTAAATGGCACTCAGCTTGTCGAAGTGCTAAGGCAGATTTATTCACGCCTGGAAAGCAAGCAAAAAACCTTTCTGGTTACCCCCAACCCTGAATTCATTGTTTATGCCTGGAAACATCCTTGGTTTGAAAAAATTTTGAATTCGGCTAATATTTCCATTCCTGACGGTATTGGTCTGCTTTGGGCCTCGCGCCTACTCGGGAAACCGATCCAGGATCGGATT
>CAZGKX010000014.1:0-28345 GCA_964525945.1 uncultured Legionellaceae bacterium | reverse complement strand
ACTTGGTCACTCGCGAAGAATTCGATGTTCAAATCAAAGTATTGGCGAGAACCAGGGAAAAAATTGATGCGTTGCAGCACCAAGTGGATGCGTTATTGCATGCTAAAAAACCAGGTTTATCGTAAAAATCAGCCATATCCAGGATCAAACGGGTAGCCATTGACAAAATAGACTACCCTTGAAGAGCAGGACTGTTTCGTATGGAATGAAACAGAGCATCCAACCAACCAACAAAGAGCAGCCCATGAACCTTGCTATCAGCAAAACGCGCAGCACCATTGGCATTCAAGCCCAGCCAGTTTTAGTGGAAGTCCACTTGTCAAATGGATTACCTTCCTTCACCCTTGTGGGATTACCAGAAACAGCCGTCAAAGAAAGCAAAGATCGCGTGCGCAGCGCCATCATCAATAGCCACTTTGAATTTCCATGCCGTCGCATAACAGTAAGCTTGGCTCCCGCCAATGTGCCCAAAACAGGGAGTGGTTTTGATCTGCCCATTGCCATTGGTATATTGGCAGCGTCTGGTCAAATTCCCAGTGAGCAATTAGCCACCCATGAATTCATTGGCGAACTAGCACTCAACGGAAATTTGCGTGGTGTATCCGGTATTATTCCCGCCGTGCTGGCAGCACAGCAAGATAAACAGCAACTTATTATCGCCATTGCCAATGCAGAAGAAGCTGCTTTGGCAGGAAATGAAACGACGTTCGCCGCCAATAGCCTGCGTGAAATTTGCAGTTATCTTTGCCAACAAACACCTTTGCAGCCACTTCCCCCAAGGCCTTTATACCAACGTACCGATCAGGTGTTGGATTGGTCGGATATAAAAGGGCAACAGCATGCTAAATATGCGATGGAAATAGCGGCCAGCGGGGGCCATAGCATATTGCTCAGTGGTGCGCCTGGAAGCGGTAAAACCATGCTGGCCAAACGATTTAGCACCTTATTGCCCGAATTAACCGTTGATCAAGCCTTGGAATGTGCAGCAATACAGTCCATTCGCAATCGTTCCTTTAATTTCAACCATTGGCGTCAACCACCTTTCCGCGCTCCACACCATACGGCATCCCCCATCGCGTTGGTCGGTGGAGGCAGTCCGCCAAAACCCGGCGAGATCTCCTTAGCCCACCATGGTGTTTTATTTTTAGATGAATTGCCTGAATTCCATCGCCAAGTGCTGGAAACGTTACGTGAACCTCTGGAATCAGGCAACATCTGTATTTCACGTGCAGCCATGCAAACCGAATTCCCCGCCCAATTCCAATTAATCACTGCCATGAACCCATGCCCATGTGGTCAATGGGGCAACAGCAATGCCACCTGCACCTGTTCACCGGATAAAATCAATCGCTACCTCAGCAAGCTTTCAGCTCCCTTGTTGGACAGAATTGATATGCAGATTATTGTTAAACCCTTAACGGAAATGGAATTGCTAAATCCTCATCCAACAGGCCAACAAGAAAGTTTGAATATTAGAAAAAATGTTGAGCGTGCTCGTCTCCTTCAAATGGACCGTCAAGGGTGCATTAATGCGCACCTCAGTGCCAAAGAAAGCGAGACTGTCTGTGCACTAAAAGAGAAAGAGCACGTCTTTTTAAGCCAAGCCTTGAAACAACTTAAATTGTCAGCCCGGGCATTTCATCGCCTTTTGAAAGTTGCAAGAACCATAGCAGACATGCGGGAATCACAAGCCGTTGAATTGATGGATTTACAACAAGCATTATCATTTAGGCAAAATTTACAACCGGCAAAATATTAGGGCCCTAAGCCATGGCAATGACTGCATAACAATTGCAGGACGGCTCCATTGCTTAAAATTACAAAAATTGAGTTTGCATGGTATGATATGACAACCTCGAACTTTGTTTCATCATCCTATGATAAAAATTCTCTGCGTTGTTGGCACCCGCCCAGAAGCTATAAAAATGGCGCCAATTATTTTAGCTTTGCAACAAGAGCCTTGGGCAAAGGTGAAAGTTTTAGCAACAGCGCAGCACCGCGATATGCTAAAACAAGTCTTGGAACTTTTTCAAATTGAACCGGACATTGATTTAGACGTCATGCAACCGAACCAATCGTTAACATTGCTCACATCACGTCTGCTTTTAAAGGTTGATGAAGTCTTGTTAGCGGAAAAACCGGACATGGTTTTAGTGCAGGGCGACACCACGACAGTGATGTCAATCGCCCTTGCTTGTTTTTATCATCATATCCCCATTGGTCATGTTGAAGCAGGTTTGCGCACCGGCAATACAGCCAATCCTTTTCCTGAAGAATCGAAGCTTGTTATTGTGATTCACCTGGCGTTGGTGCATTTGGCGCCCAGAGAGCTCGCTCGCTTAAATTTATTGAAAGAAGGTTTTGCAGACAAACACATCTTGGTAACGGGCAATACCGTTATTGATGCCCTGCTGATGATGGCGGCCAAGGATTTGCAACTGCACCAAGTGCTTGATCCTGATAAACGTATGGTTTTAATTACGGCTCACCGCAGAGAAAATTTTGGCGAACCGTTGATTGAAATTTATCGTGCCTTGCAGGCGTTAGCCGAGAAAAATCCTGACGTACAATTTCTCTACCCAGTTCATCCCAATCCTAACGTTTACAATGTTGCGCACACGTCAGTGGTCAAATCGGCCAATATTGTTCTTTGTGAGCCGCTCTGGAGGCGTGCAAGAAGAAGCACCGGCATTGTGGAAACCGGTTTTGGTATTGCGGGATGAGACCGAACGACCCGAAGCGGTTGCACTCGGCGTGGTCCAACTGGTTGGCTCAAATTACGAGCAAATTGTGCGTGAAACCCAATTTTTGCTGGACAACGAATTGGCGTATGCTGCGATGGCAAAAAAAATATCACCCTATGGAGATGGTAACAGCGCCGCGCGTATTGTTAAAACATTAAGCGATCATTTTAAAGTGCCTTGTAAAAGAACCAAAAACGTTAAAACAGCAGAATTGTCTTGAAACCTGCCTATTATAACGCGCACGTTCTATTGCATTACAGTGGATTGATCTATAAAACAAAACCTTAACATGCTCTAATAGCGGCCCCAACAAATCAACCGTGCTGCAAAGATCGATTGCAATCCGTTTTTGAATTAATTTAATTATGATAATGTAATGTTTAAAAAAACAATTTTCATTTTAGTTGCATTCGTGATGATGGTGTTTGTTGCCCTGTTTTTATTATCCATGCATCAGGCCAAACATTTACACCGTGACCCCCATGCATTGATGGACAAATATTTCCGGCTAAAAAAAATAAACCCTGCTGCCGCCCAAACCGCATTAAAGATTTTACTCTCACAGGACAGTGCTTACTCTCCCGCGTTGAATGAAATCCATCAAGAACAAAAACAACTTAATGCTCAAAACCCCAGTAAACAGGATCAGATTGTTCATGCAGCTGAAGAACCCTTGCAGCCCAGACAAACGCCAGCGCTAAATGTGCCAACGCCAGTGGCAATGCCCATGGCGTCACTTTATCCATTGCACTCTTCCCTTCAAAACTCTCCCCCAATCCTGCATGCCCAAACGTTGGTCAGGAATAAAACATCCGACCAACTTTTACAACAGTTTTATACAAGAAAAGCACAAAACAAAGATGCTGCAGCAAAATGGGTCGCCGCAACGATTCATCAGCATCCTAACCAGGTAATGCTATTAAAAGAAGCAGGATTCTTAGCCATTGAACAGCATCGTACTAAAACAGCAATCCACTATTTTTCTCAAGCCTATGCTTTGACTTATGAACCAAGCCTGGCAATGCAATTGGGGTATCTCTACGCAACAGAGGGCAATCTACCGAAAGCTTATCAATATTTTAGATTAGCTTCACGCAGCAACAACCCATCGCTGGATCTTCGTGCAGAAAAAGCCATGACCAATTTGGCTGGTTTACAAACAAAAGCATTGCCTGCGCCCTATTTTGCTGAAGCATTCTTTAGTCCTTTTTATCAAAGCCGATTTAGTTTAGCCGTAAATCAGCTCATTGCTCGGGTTGGCATTGAGCAAAATAATGCGCTGCACACCAACCAATATGTTTTTCTGCGTCGAACCGATGATAATAAATCCAGGAACTTGGGCCAGCTTTCCCAAATTTATGAAGATAATGTACAAATTACTGGCGTCGGTGGCCAAATAACACCCATTCAAGGGGTTCCCATTGTTGGTTTTATGGAAACAGGCATTGCCTATGATTTGGTGTATCGCAATCGTGATCGTTGGCGAGGTGATTTGCGGGGGGGCTTTATGTATTATAATCAATTTGGCGCAAGCCCTACCTACGTTGATCATCCGGTGCTCAGCACCCAATATTACAGTGATTTATACGGTGAAGTGACTTATTTTTCAAGGTACAACAACAACGTCATTGCTGGGGCCAAAACCCATCAAGGGATTCGCTTGCTGCAATACCACAGCAGCATGGTGAATTTATACGCCACAGGGCGGGTGATTGCCGACACTCAACGTCAATTTTTTAATAATTTTGCTGAGATAGGACCGGGCATTGAATTTATTCCAACCAATCGTTTTAATGTAAAAATATTATTCGAGCATGTGAATGGGGTCTATCTGCCGGCAGGTGCTACCCCAAATCCCTATGGCCAATATTATACAAATAATGTGGTCCAACTTCTCATGTATGTGAAAATATGATGGCCAATCAATTGATATTATTCCTTTATTTTTTCATGTGGCATATGCTAGTCATTCTCGCCTGTTTGTTTGTGCTGTCAGGTTTAGATGATTTGTTTATTGATATTTATTTTTGGGTACGCCATTTATCACGCCTCCGAAAAAAACATAATTATGCGCCCTTGACGTATGAGAAATTAATCACACCGCAAGAACAATACATCGCGGTTTTGGTTCCCTGTTGGCATGAAGCAGGGGTTATCTCGACCATGTTAAAACACAATTGCTATTCTATTGATTATAAAAATTATTTTTTTTTCGTGGGTGTGTACCCCAATGATCCTGAAACCATTAAAGACGTGCAATCCGTTGCACAAATAATGAATCAAGTGCAATGTGTTATTGGCAGCACTCCCGGCCCTACCAATAAGGCCAAAAACTTGAATGAAATTTACCAACACGTTAAAATTTTTGAAAAATCCTTGCCCGCACCCTTTAGTATTTTTGTTTTTCATGATTCCGAAGATATTATTCATCCACTCTCGTTTAAATTGTACAATTATTTAATCCCGCGCAAAGACATGATCCAAATTCCCATTTTTCCGCTGGATGTTAGTTATTTTAATTTTACGCATTGGCTGTATGCGGATGAATTTTCAGAAAATCATACCAAAGATATTATTGTACGTGAATCACTCAAAGCCCATGTACCCTCTGCAGGTGTTGGCACTGCTTTTTCTAAGCAAGCATTGCAAGTATTGATTGAGAGTTCCAACCTCAAGGAACCCTTTTCCACGGATTCATTAACAGAAGATTACCGGACGTCACTGGCATTGCGCGTCCATAATTTAAAAGTGATTTTTGTCACACAGTCCATTGTCCGTACGCGCTGGCAAAAACGTTTTTTTTGGGGGGGCGGTTATGTTCAAAAATCATTTAAAGAGTACATCGCAACACGGGCGATGTTTCCACAGCAATACACCAAGGCAGTAAGGCAAAAAGCTCGCTGGATCATTGGTATTGTTTTTCAAGAATGGGATCATACGCGCTGGCCAACCAGTTGGGCTATACGTTATTCATTGGCGCATGATAGAAAATCATTTGTCACCCATTTTATCAATGGCTTTGGTTATTTCGTGTATTTTTTTTGGTTAATTTATGCGTTACTGATCGAATTTAAACCGCAATACCCATCTTTGTATGAACAGTTTAATCAGCATCCATGGGTTTGGTACTTAATTGTCATTGTTTCCATCATTATGGTTGAACGGATTATTCAACGTATCATTGCCACTCGCCGTATTTATGGATGGATACCGGCTTTATTGTCCGTACCCAGAGCTTTTTATGGCAATTTACTGAATTTACATGCCTTGATGCGCGCCTATCGCATTTATTTTACAACCCCAAAACAGAGCAAAACAGCACCCCTACAGCCAGCATGGGATAAAACTGACCATGAATTTCCGGGGCGACATGTGCTGGTGCCTTACCGGCGAAAATTAGGGGATTTGCTTTTAGAGCATATCGTACTTGATCACCAACAATTACAAATGGCACTGGTGTTGCAACAACAAACAGGCGAACGTTTAGGCGATGTGTTGTTGCGTTTAAATTTGATAAGCGAAGCCCGTTTGACGCGTATTTTATCGATTCAATACGGCTTAAATTTATTTCCAAAAAGCCAATTGCTCACGGCCGAAAATCGTTGCCGTCCTCTTTTGTCCAAACGAACGAACAAATGGTTGCATCACTATGGTGTTTGTCCTGTTGCCATAGACACCTCCAACCACACCATCACACTGGTTATTTCTGACCCCACCAATGAATTGCTTTTGAAGAAAATTATTCGGTATTTTTCTGCACGCAAAGTCGAGTTTATGTTGTTGGATGAGGAAAATTGAGTTTGAGGACAAGCCCTACTAGGTTTATCCTCTTTTTTGATGAACAAGTTCTTCAAGAATACTCATGCGCATGAAAACACCATTTTGCACTTGTTGTAAAATGAACGATTGAGGACCATCGACAACGTCACTGTCAATCTCCATGCCCCGATTGATAGGCCCAGGATGCATCACCATTGCATTCGCTTTTGCAGCACCCAAGCGTTCTCGCGTCAATGCGTAATCACGACGATAAAGGTTTGAATCAATGTGATCATGTGCATTTAAGCGCTCATGTTGCACCCGCAAACAAATGATCACATCGGCGTTTTCAATGCCCTCATTTAAAGAAGGGGTGACTCGACCATAATGGACCATGCGCGGCTGCCATAATTCGGGGGCAACCAACACCAAATCCTCCACCCCCATTAAGCCACAGAGCATTTGCAACGAATTGGCTACACGGGAATGACGAATATTGCCTACAATGGCTATTTTTAGCTGCTGAAAATGGGGTTTTTGCTCCACAATGGTCATGAAATCCAGCATGGCTTGGCTGGGATGTGCATGTTGCCCATCTCCCGCGTTAATGACTTGCCCTTGCTCTCCACAAGCAAACGCCAATTTTTTAGGCATCCCATCTTCACTGTGACGAATAACAAACAATTGTATGCCCATGGCACTTAATGTTTTGACCGTATCCTCAATCATCTCGCCCTTGTTTTCTGAAGATTGTGCGACAGAAAGATTGACCACCGACATTCCTAAATGATTGGCTGCCAGCTCAAAACTAACCCGGGTACGTGTGCTGTTTTCGTAAAAAAGATTGGCCACGGTGTAATGTGGGTAACGGGGGTAGTCACCCTGTTGCTTAAAAAATAGGGCCCGTTTGATCAGTCGATCCACATCAGTGGCTGATAACTGGTTGATATCTAAGAAATGATTCATACGCCCTCATTGTGGATTTTGCAGCCATTGCTCTAAAATGATGCAAGCGGCAATGCTGTCAACTTCAGATTTTTTTATTTTACGATATCCTCCGGTTTCAAACAAATGCTCGCGCGCGGCACGGGTCGATAATCGTTCGTCGACCAAATGCACAGGCAATGCAAAGCGTTTGCGCAATTGGCGGGCAAATCCCCGGGACGCTGCCGATGTATATTGCTCAGTGCCATCGATGCAGGTAGGAAAACCCACGATCAAAGCATGCGGTCGCCACTGCTGAATCAATTGTTGAATATTATCCCAATTCGGCACACCCAATTTAGCATCCAATGTGGATAGAGGAGAGGCACTTCCTGTTAATCGTTGCCCAACAGCAACCCCAATACGCTTATAGCCAAAATCAAACCCTAAATAAACCCCTTCAGGCATGACCACCACCGGAAACCAATTGCTCCATATGAACACCTAACGTTAAGCCAGCATACCGCCAGCGCTCCTTAAAGGGCACATCATACAAAACTTCAGGGGTAAATGGACAGACCAGCCAGGCATCGTCGATGATTTCTTGTTCCAACTGTTGATCCTTTATTTTCAGCAATAGCACGAATAATATCATTGGATGTGGTGATGGTCACCTCATCACTGAGCAAAGAGAGACTGGATCGCCAGTGTCCGAATGGTCTATGGATCACAAAACCCCGTTCTGGTTGAATAGGGCCTCCAAACAGCAACGGAATGTGTTGCGCGGTGGGTAAAGTTGATTCGATTCGCAATTGATTGAATACAAAATTTAAATCAAATTGCATAGGGCGGTTGATAATAAGCCCGACCGTGCCTTGAACATGATGTTCACAAACATAAATCACAGACTGTGCAAAATTAACATCTTTAGACGAAGGCATTGCCACCAACAAATGATTCGCCAATGACATCTGAAGAGCCATGATGCTGCCTCCTCTAAACATTCTATTTATCATTACGTATATATTAATATAGACTATAAAATGGGATCGGCAGGAAAGCACCGTTCAAATGAGTGAGGAAAGGATCCATGAATACGTTTGACCCACAAGAAAAATACCCTTATTTATTCAAAGCATTGGCCTTGCATCAGCTGATTTCTTTTATTTTCACGCTGATTATAATCATTACACTTATTTCTATTTTTGTCTGGGATCGTCGTCAAAAAGAACATACCTTGCTGCGCAATTTCCCTATTATTGGCCATTTTCGGTATATTGGAGAATATTTAGGCGAATTTTTTCGCCAATATTTTTTTACCAATGATCGAGAAGAATTGCCATTTAATCGCGCGGAACGTAGTTGGATATACCGTGCCGCCAAAAATGTCGACACCACCATTGGCTTTGGCTCCACCCGACCACTGCACCATCTGGGAACAGCCTATTTCGTCAGCGCACCTTTTCCTCGTTTATCGAGCGATGAAGCCCCGGCTAAAGCCGTTACGATTGGTCCTTATTGCCCGCATCCTTACACATCACAACAAATTTTTAATATTTCAGCCATGAGTTACGGCTCGATTTCAAAAACCGCTATTTTAGCGTTAGGCCGGGGCGCTAAAAAAGCAGGTTGTTGGTTAAACACCGGCGAAGGGGGCGTGTCGCCTTATCACTTAGAAGCAGGTTGTGATTTAATTGTGCAAATTGGTACCGCTAAATATGGGGTACGCGACGAGCATGGCAATCTCAGTGACACACGTTTGCGAGAGCTAGCAGAGCTTGAAGCTGTAAAAATGTTTGAAATAAAACTCAGTCAAGGCGCTAAACCTGGCAAAGGAGGTATTTTACCAGCCGTTAAAGTAACGGCAGAAGTGGCACGTATTCGCGGTATCCCAGCCTATCAGGATTCGATTAGCCCGAATCGCCATGTTGATATCAGCAATGTTGATGAATTGCTGGATGCAATTGAACATATTCGTCAAGTGACGGGCAAACCGGTCGGCTGTAAATTTGTACTCGGTAGTTACGAATGGCTGCATGAATTATGCCTGCGAATTCATCAACGTGGCGTTGTATTTGCACCCGATTTTGTCACGTTAGACAGCGCCGATGGCGGCACTGGCGCATCCCCTCAAGGCTTGATGGATTATATGGGCATTCCCATCGCCGAAGCGTTACCCAAATTGGTTGATATCTTGACCACCTACAATTTACGGGAGCGCATTAAAATCATTGCCAGCGGTAAATTGATCACACCCGCCGAAGTGGTCTTGGCATTGTGTGCTGGTGCCGATTTTGTCAATTCGGCGCGAGGATTTATGTTTGCATTGGGGTGCATACAATCGTTAAAATGCCATAAAAACACATGCCCCACCGGCATTGCCACCCACAATCCTCGCTTGCAAAGAGGCTTGGTCATCGAAGACAAAGCCGAGCGCGTTTACCATTACGCCAACAACATGGCCCATGAAGTGGCTATTCTTTGCCATGCGTGTGGCATTAATGAACCAAGGCAGTTGCAACGTAGTCATGCCCGCATTGTGAGAAATGATGGTTTTTCAGTATCGCTAGCAGAAATTTACCCTGATCAAAAACCGGATTCTAAATACCTTTGAATTTGCTCTCGAAAATAGGGCAACAACACCGCAAGTTGAGCTGCTGTATAAGGTTGGCTAGGCGACTCCGCTTGCCAAATGCCCTGAGGCCAGTGGTGATCACCGATGAATCGGGCAATCACATGAACATGCAATTGTCTAACAATATTACCCAGAACCCCTACATTTACTTTAGCCGGCTTAAAATAAGACTCCGTAAGCGTTGAGATTGCCGTTATTTCATCCATCAGCACATGGCGAAAGGAAGAGGTTAACTCGGTCATTTCTGATACATTTTCTTGACGAGGGACTAAAATAAACCACGGATAATGCGCATTGTTTTTCAGAAAAACGCGCGACAAAGGCCAATCACCCAACTCGAAACACGTGCCAGAAATACGCTCATCAACGGTAAAAGCCACTGCAGCTCCTTATTGCTCTTTCTACTTTCATCTATCTATGGGAAAATCATACCAAAATTACAACGCATTCACTCCAAAATTTAGATAGAGTGGATTTATTTTGGCTCTACCGGAATTCCCGGGGTATGTTCATTAATTTGTCTTCCCCGCGAAGGCGGGGAAGACAGCCCCGAATTCCGGTAGAACCTTTATTTTCAATTGACCAGGACATTTATGAAATTTTTTATTGCCTGTTGTGTTTTTTTTATAAGCATAAACAGCGGTTTGTCGGCTCCTTTGAACAAGGAACAAACGGATTTTAATATTAAAGATGCCAATCGGCAATTTGATCATATTAATTTACAACTCTCGGTACAAAATTTAAATTTAAGCACGTTAAATACAGCCATCGCAACCTTGACAGCATTAACCGCCGAAGCCGATCAATGCACTGAAGATGCGCAAAATAAATTAAAAGGCCTCGATATCCAAATTCAACAAGCCACAGAATCAGCAGCGAACAACAAGGAAGCTGCGGACTTAGTCTACTTGAGCCAAGAACAAAAAAAAATAGCCACTAAAAAATCACAGTGCCGATTATTTTCTATCCGTGCTAAAGAAGCAATCCAAGCCTATCACACGGCCATAGCGCAACTTAAGCAAGAAGAAACGTTGACCCGTGGCTTGCCGTTGTGGCGTATGATAAAACAACTCTCTGAATCCCCAATTTCAGTCGGCTTGCTTGCTACTTTGCAATTGCATGCCGCACCGATGCTGCAACAAATAATTCCGGCAGCCATAGTGATGTGTGTGGCACTGTTATTGTCTTCATTTTTTTTGATTAAATTCAGACAAAATAAACGGGTTCGCCAATACGTTCGAATACGAAAATTGCACGTCGGTCACATCGTCCTCCTCGCGAGCTGTATCACATTAGGCGTAGGTTTTGGTTATTTTTTTGATCGAGACGAAACATTAAATCCCATCAATATTAAAGCCTATTTGATGGGCATATTGTTCCTGTATTTCTTAGCTATGGCCGTGGTCGTTTTTATTTTTAAATTAAAAAAAATAAAAGCCTTTTTCTATTGGTATTCCCTTGAAAGTGGCTTTTTTCAATCGTTGTTTATTTTTTATCTCAGTTTTTACACATTAAGTGCATCGGCAAAAATACTCATGGATTCGTTGAGCATTCCGCCGTTGCTTGTCCAATTTATTCAATCCATGTTCCTTTTCACCATACTTGTTACTGCAGTTTATTTTATTTATTATTTTTGCCATGCACACCGGCATTTAAACTACATCAAGCGACACCATATTTTAATTGAACGCGCATGCACCTTCTTGTTATTCATTTTTGCGATGATCGATGCGATTGGTTACCACACACTGGCATTGCACCTTACCTTTTCTGGGTTATCCACGTTCGCCATCATTTTTCTCACCATGATCTTTTTTCAAGGCATCCACAAACTCTATTTGCTATTGACCCACCCCCCATTTAAAAATAAAATTAAAACCAGTTTTGGCTATAAAAAGGATGCCGTTTTCACCGAGTTTTTAATTTTAAAAACCACCTTGCAAGTGATTGTGTTTGTAATTAGCCTGTACCTCATCGCTAAAAGTTGGGGATTTGCCGCGTACTACATTGAGAGTGCTTTAACCCAGTTTTTATATGGGATTCATTTTGGAAATTTTACGTTTTACCCGACCCGAGTCCTGGCCGGTATTATTGTCTATTGCTTGGTGTATATGCTATTTCGCAGCATTTCAACCACCATCAGTCGACATCAACAATTTGAAGATGAAGAAGAAACTCAGGTCGCTATTGCCTCGATTCTAACCTACATCGGTTTCGGGATTGCGGTGATCACAGGCTTGCTCATCGCAGGTTTTAATTTTACAGGCCTTGCTATTGTTGCAGGTGCTTTATCTGTAGGTATTGGGCTTGGCTTGCAAAGCATTGTTAATAATTTTGTATCTGGCCTTATTTTATTGATAGAAAAACCCATTAAACCTGGCGATCGCATCAACGTCGATGGCGTTGAGGGTTTTGTTAAAAAAATTAGAGTACGTTCAACCCATTTATTGACACCCTCCCGCGAAGACATTATTGTCCCCAATTCAGATTTGATCACCCGTCGGGTGACCAATTACATGTACACCGATAAACACCTAGCCATCAATTGCGATATTGGCGTAGCCTATGGCAGCGATACGAAATTGGTGGAACAAGTGCTATTAGCGCTGGCTAACAACCATGAAGAAGTGATAAAAAACGCCCGAAGCAAGCCCACAGTTTTGTTGCGTTCGTTTGCAGACAATGGCTTGAGGTTCCAGTTGTGGTGTCTCATTAAAGATGCCAATAAAAAATCGCAGGTTCAAAGTGAATTAAATTATGCCATAGAACGCGCTTTCCGCGAACAGCATATTTCCATGGCATTTCCCCAACGGGAAATACATTTGCACATCACCCCTCCTGAACAAAAAATAACAGACGCCACCGAACCGCGACCGTAAGGGAGCGGAGCCATGGTCCTGCTCATAATTATTGGATAAAAAATGAAAAAAGGCTTGTTGCTTATCAATTTAGGTACCCCTGATCATGCAGACAGACGCTCCGTGCGTCGCTACCTCAAAGAATTCTTATCTGACCCACGCGTTATCACCTTACCCGCACTGTTCAGGTATATTTTGGTGCACTTTTTCATTCTCCCTTTTCGCAGCAAGCAATCCAGCCATGCCTACCAAGCCGTATGGACGCCGCAAGGCTCCCCGCTGCTTTGTCTCACACAAAAATTATGTGAAGAAGTGCAAAAGCACCTCAAAGACTCCCATCAAGTGGCACTAGGCATGCGCTATGGCAATCCCAGCATTGCCTCAGCACTGGAACAATTGAAGGGGTGCGACCACATCACGATCCTTCCTCTCTACCCGCAATACGCCTCCGCCACCACCGGGTCTTCTCTCGAAAAAGCGTTAGGATTACTGATCACCCAGCCTTTTGTACCCTCCATTCAAGTTATTCATGATTTTTATCAGCACCCAGCTTTTATTCGTGCACAAGCTGCGCAAATACAACCTTGTATTGCTTCCCATGATTTTATTTTATTCAGTTACCATGGCTTGCCAGAGAATCACCTAAAGAGCAACGGTTGCAACCAAGCGTGCAAATCAGCCTGCCCCGCAAATGCTCTTAATAACTGCTACCGCGCCCAATGTTTTCAAACCACACGGTTGATTGCCCAACAACTTGGTTTACCCCCAACAAAATATGCAACTGCTTTTCAATCTCGTTTAGGCAAAACAGAATGGATAAAACCCTACTTGGACACCGTACTACCGGAACTTGCCCACCAAAATGTCAAACGCTTGGCCATCACCTGCCCATCCTTTGTGGTGGATTGTTTAGAAACGTTGGAAGAAATTGGCCTTCGTGCTCAAAAAGAGTGGTTGCAATTGGGGGGAGCACAGTTGACCTTAGTTCCAGCACTCAATCATACCTCGGGCTGGGTGCACGCTATTTTTAACATCATACACCCCGAAAAATTTGAAAAAAACCAACCCTGATACGCTTTTAAAAACTGCTCAACGGTGAGCTTTTAGCTCAAATAAAAACGGTTCAGGACTTGACATTGTGCCCTATATTTATATAATATAACATTATATTGCCTACTCTGCGCAGGTTTTAAGTCATGGTTAAATTAGCAATGAACAGCGATGGTTCTGACTCAACAAATCAGCAGGATGAAACCTTGAAAAAATCCAAACTCAACGCAAAAGAACTACAGCAACTTGCGGCATTAGGCGTAGATGATGCCATTGCCAGGCAAGCCTATATTCCAGAAAATCAATTTGACTATTTAGTAGAAAACATAGCCTTTCTTCAACGTCAGATCCCCAAGCTTCCCGCCCCGCAACAGCAGGTTAAACTACATGAACCATGGCAATTAGAACTCTTAGCGGGAAATTTGGACGCATTAACCCAATCATCAAATGCCGATATACTCGAATGGCAGGATAATATTGGTTTAAACATATTTCATTACATTGCATTGTCAGGCAATGCCGTGGCATTAGAATCCGCTATAACGCATTACCCAAACTTTTTTGAAGCCAAACGGTTTGATATTGAAATAGGTGCCGCCGACCCACGCGATATTCCGCGATTGTTTCAGCAATATGCGGAAATCCATGATAATAACCCCCATTTAAAAACAATTGAAGCCAATGATCAACCCGGCCTGGTGACCGGTTTTGCAGATTTGACGGAAGATCAAGTTGAGATTCTAAAATACGACTACCCAGATCTAAATTACACCCCCAAAACAGTTCCACATCAAGACAAGTGCAGAAACACGGTTGTGCATTACGCTGCCGCATCGGCCAATCAAGAAGGAATTAAATTCTTGTTGCGTAACTTTCCAGCCCAAACAAAACGACTATGGACCCCCAACCAACGCAATCAAAAGCCAAATAGAGCCGCGTTGGAAAAATCCATTGAAACAGCAATAAACAACCTCGATAACTCAGGGATTGATCTGGCAACCATCAGCAAAGACGTCCAATTATTAACCACGTTCCCCTACGACGTGCCGCTCAACGAAGATGGCGATAGCTATGACGGCAAGAATATAGCGATCCTCGCTGCTGAAGCTGGAAATTTAAACGCGTTGTTAGCACTTCAGCAAATAAACCCCAACGGGTTGTTAGAAAAAGACGGCGCGGGAAAGTCAATCATTCATTATGCAGTTGCGTTCGAAAGATGGGATGTGATCTCTTTTGTGATCGAACATTGTCCACCCCATGAACTTGAGATAGTATGGGCACGAGACGACGCAGGCCATCCCCCAGAACATGGCGCACCTAAAGCCCGTATCCAACAATTAAAAACCACTCAAAAAGAGGCGGTCCCAAAAGCCATCGCTAGAGCACGCAAGCGTATTCATAGCCAAGAAGCCGTTAAAAAAGACATTGAATTGTTGGTTGAGTACAATGCTTTGGGCCAAAAGGATAAAAAAGGTTATACCGTAGCGGATATAGCCGCTCAAACAGGGAATGACGATTTTTTTGAATTATTATTGCGACATGCTCCTCAACAAATACAAGAAATTTGGAATGGCAAAGCATTGGACAAGCTCACACCCAGCAGCGCCTCTAAACCCAGCCACATACTGGCACAACTTTTTAGTGAAGCCACTGACCATTTGTTGGATGATCATTTAAACGCTCAAGAAATTCAATTTCTGCTGGCGTTTAAATCCGAATGGAATCACTGGGTAAAATTGCAACCACAAGGCCGCATCGATACCCGCATCAATGACATTGATTGCACAGACCTAACCCAAGGCAAACTGTTGCACATTCTATTGCTGGCTAAACCCAAATCCACGCCCGGTTTTTTTTATTCTTATACACCCGTGCAAACCATTGGTCTTGGCAGATTAGAAAATTATATCAGCAAATTGGCGCCCGGGGATTTAACCATCGAGCAAATCCAAACCTTGAGCATTATCATTAAAGATTATGAGCAAGGATTTTATGGACCGAAGGACGCTCTAACCAGTCTAATTTTCAATAAATTGAAAGGGTCTGATAAAATTCAGGCACTTCTTACGCCACCCAAAGAGGATGAGGTTGTCGAAGAAGAACCAGAACGACTGGACAACGAATCGTTATTAAAGTGGTTTCAAGAAAATATAAATCGGCACCGTGATGCCACTGAGAAATCACAACTTACCAATGTTTTTTATCCTGCTTTGACCCATTTGGTTCGAAATAAAACCGCTATCGTTAAAGCGTTCGTCGATTATGTCGAGATTGGAGCGCCCAGAAATTATGTATTAACCGGCACAGGAAAGGGTGATCCTAATGCCATCGCTATCCATCTTTATCATATGGATGATGCCCAACGCAAAGCAAAACACCCCGTCACTCGTAACAGAGCAGAAGCTGTCTGGGAGGAGATGGTCAATTCCTTTTTTGATGCGTCAGTCTTGGCTGACGAAAAAGGAAAATTTTCGGATTTTTCCTCCATTTTGGTCTCAGAAAAAGGTTGTTGGGAAGGCAGAACCGATCCAGCAATCGCAAAATACAAATACATCAATGACGCAATTCCGCCCAGCAACAGCATGCAGGATTTGGTAAACAACTGGGTAAATACGGAATACATCCCCTACATTCAAACAATGTTGGGTAACACCGCCCCAATTAACGTTCTAGAGCAGGCATTGAATTTTATTTACAGCAGACATACCAACGAGGCATGCGAAGTGGATAAAATATACGCGCCAAATGGAAAAATAGAAAAAAAATACCTTGAAAAATTTTTAATCGAAAAATTAAATTATCAAGCCGTCGCACTTAGCCCCGAGCTGGAAGAGATTATTGAAAAAATTGAAGATCAAATCGACTTATTGAAAGAAGAAATCCATTACACATATAACTATTTTTACCAAAGTAGAAAACAAAATAAGATCCATATTTTACAAGAGTTAAAGCAACGTATTGTTGAGCTCAATATATCGCCCGCCAAAGCAGCGGCAGAGATTAAAAAACAATTCCCAGACGCCTCTTGGGGTATTTTAAGCACGCGAACGTCCACACTGCTCAATGCCCTTGAGCAAGGTGGCAATAAATTGACGCGATAACGGCGCAGCTTCAAAAGCCTTTCTCTTTGGCCTGCCGTACTTGTGTACGGCATCACTGTTCTTCATTTGAAATTGCTGTGCGTGTTTTTATTTTTCGCACAATGACTGTCTTTACCCGCAAATCATTGCATTTCTCTTTTTTTGTGCTATATAAAAACAAATAGAGTACTTTTAATCAAATGAATTTGCAGGAGGATGGTATGAGCAATAAACAATTTTCAGAACGTCTTAATAAAGAACTCGATGAAATCGGAGTCCCTCAACGCAGCAATGAGCGGATTGAAGTTTTTGCAAAATTAATCAAAGCGCCCCGCTACAGAGCTGAATCCATTTTAAATGGCAGCACGTTGCCTGACGCTCCTTTATTGGATTTATTGGCGCAAGAATTAGAAGTGAGTGCCGAGTGGTTGTTGGGCAAAAGCGACAAAGATAAACATTAATCCGAGCCTCGCCCGTAAGGAAGCGGAAACCTCCGCATTTTGCCTGCAAAATCTCCATCGAGAAATTTGCGGCTTTCTAGTCCCACTTTTTTGCGGGCGGTTCGGAGAGGTGCTAACCTTGGAATTGTTTGTTGGCACCCATGGGTTTTGCATGTTTTTCAATGTATTCAATAATTTTTCCGGCAATATTGATTTGTGTGGTTTTTTCAATACCCTCTAAACCAGGCGATGAATTAATTTCTAAAACCAACGGCCCATTGTTAGAGCGCACCAAATCGACGCCGGCAACTTTTAATCCCATGGTTTTTGCAGCCGCAATCGCGATACTGCGCTCTTGCGACGTTAATTTTACTTTTAAAGCCTTGCCCCCTTGATGCACATTGGCACGAAACTCTCCTTCTTTCGCTTGGCGTTTAATCGCGGCCACAACCTTATCGCCGATGACAAAACAACGAATATCCGATCCACGCGACTCTTGGATATATTCTTGCACCAAAATTTTTGCATGCATTTCTTTAAATGCGTTGATAATGCTCACCGCCGACTGATGGCTGTCCGCTAAAATAACACCTTTGCCTTGTGTTCCCTCTAATAATTTAATCACCACCGGCGCTCCCCCCACCATTTGAATCAAATCGTCGGTGCTATCTGGGGATTGCGCAAAACCTGTTAGGGGCATAGGAATGCCTTTGCGAGCCAATAATTGCAGTGAACGAAATTTATCCCGAGAACGTGCAATTGCAATGGATGCATTGACGGCGTACATGCCCATGGTTTCCATATGGCGCAAAACTGCTGTTCCATAAAACGTGTTGGACGCGCCGATACGGGGTATAACCGCGTCATAACTGGGCAAAATGACGCCACCACGGTAATGGACTTTTGGACAAGAAGCCGCCACGTTCATGTAACATAATAATGGATTGATCACATCCATTTCGTGCCCAGCTTCAAGACCTGCTGCGATCAGACGTTGGTGTGAATACAATGCAGGATTGGTCGCCAATATAGCAATTTTCATGGCTTAATAGTTCCTAATTTGAGGGGATTAATAACATATAATCGTGTGCCAGCGTTGCCGCTTGATGAGGCATGGTAAAAAATGCGGTTAACTCACCACGAGGATTTAACACGATTATCGTTCCAGTGTGTTCGATGGTGTAATTTTGCGAAACGCCGTTTTTTGTGCTCGCAATTTTAGCATAAGCAATGCCCATTTCACGCGTCATTGCATCAATAACATCCTGGTTACCTCGCGCGCCATAAAAATGGACATCGAAGGCATGCACATAATTTTTAAGTTTTTCAAGGCTATCGCGTTTTGGATCAACGGTAATCATCACCACTTGAGGCAATGGTTTGACCTTTTTTTCGTCCAAAAACCGGTACATTTTTCCTAACTCCGCCATGGTAACCGGGCAAATAGAACCGCATTGTGTAAACCCAAAAAACAGCAACGTCCATTGCCCTTTTAAATTGGCATTGGTAAACGGTTGTTGATCAACACCGGTTAATTGAAAGGGTTGAACAGGGCGAGGCTTATCCAGCAAAGTGCCCTCAAATTGAGTTTTATCAATGGTTTTGGGGGCATGCCAATGCTGGGAAAAAAATAATCCGGCAATAAACGCGACAAATCCGACTAAAACAATGACCGTGTACACCAAGGGTTTATTTTTATCTGCCATTCCAGCCTCTTAAAGATAATGATCAATTAATAGAAAAACAAACAATAGCATCAAATATACAATGGAAAAACGGAACGTACGCATTGCGATGATGGCCTGTTCGGTGCGAAATAAAACAATGGCCCAATACAAAAAGCGCGC
The DNA here is from genome assembly GCA_964525945.1 of uncultured Legionellaceae bacterium. Taxonomy (GTDB): domain Bacteria; phylum Pseudomonadota; class Gammaproteobacteria; order Legionellales; family Legionellaceae; genus CAZGKX01. Next base: position 9,008 of record CAZGKX010000014.1, on the reverse strand, counting down.
ACCCAACACCAAGGCACCCACCAAATAAAACAAACCACTCATGCCCACGGCAAAAGGCAAAACACTGACCACCACCAAGAGAATGGTGTATAGCAAAATACTTAACTTTGTATAACGAATACCATGCGTCACCGGCAGCATTGGGATTTCTGCATGCTGGTAGTCTTCATAACGGTAAATGGCCAGCGCCCAAAAATGAGGAGGGGTCCAAATGAAAATAATCAGCACCAGCAACAACGCTTGGGGATCAAGCTGGTTGGTTACAGCAGTCCAACCCAACAAAGGCGGGGCCGCTCCGGCCAAACCACCAATGACAATGTTTTGAGACGTGGCACGTTTAAGATAACCGGTGTATACGCCCGCATACCCAATCAACGTGATAAATGTTAACAATGCGGTCAATGGATTGACGAAATAAAACAAGATCAAAAGTCCACCGCACCCTATTACACCAGCAAACCAAAGCGCGTGCACCACAGAAACACGTCCTTGAGCAATAGGGCGCTTTTTAGTTCTGGCCATGATTGCATCAATACGTTTATCCACCAGATGATTGATCGCAGCCGCACTGCCCGCACACAAACCAATGCCGAGTAAACTGATAAAAATACGGCAAAGAGGGATCCAACCTGGCGCGGCCAAATACATTCCCACCAGCACGGTTAATAGCATTAAAGCCACCACCCGTGGTTTGCACAATTCTAAATAATCACGCCACACCGCTTGCGAAGATGGTTTAGCGGCCATGGCTAGCCCCTGCGGAGACGAGGTAACGGAGGCTGAGCATGGCCGCAAGCAATAAAGCGGCTACCCCATTGTGTAAAACAGCAGCCCATAAAGGCAAGAGGTACAGGACATTGATAACACCCAACGTCAATTGCAACACCAGCAACAGCAAAACGATTGCCGATACACCACGCACCAGCGGTGTTCGCACGCTGTAAGAGAGAAAAACTGACAAACCAAGCAAGTACACGGCCGTCACCAACGCTCCCAGGCGATGCACAAATTGAATGGTGACGCGGCTATCATTGTCCAACAGCCCCCCTTGATAATTTAAACCGATGCTTGAAAACACGTTAAAAGCTTTCAGAACATGCAACGAAGGCATCCACTCTCCATTGCATTGAGGAAAGCCTATGCAGGCAATGCCTGCGTAATTAGAACTCACCCAACCACCCAACGCTATTTGCACAAAAACAATCAAAACACCGAGGTTAATCCAAGGCTGCCAAGCAAGTAAGGATTGCTTCTTCACGGCACTCAATTGCCAATTGAAATAGCTCAAACCGGCAAAAATCAAAATACCGCCTAATAAATGGCCCATGACCACAATGGGCAGCAACTTTAACGTTACCGTCCACATGCCCAGCACGGCTTGAAATGCAATCAGAAATACCAAGCCTAATGGAATAAACCAAGGTAGACGCGTGCCTTGCAATCGCGATCGCAAAGCACGCCAAGCCATAAAAATCACCAATAAAGCCAATGTTCCCGCCGCGTAGCGGTGCACCATTTCAGTCCATGCTTTTTTTGATTCAATCGGAATATCCGGGTATGCCTGTTGAGCATTGAGCAATTCACTCCCTGCAGAAGGCAGAACCATTTTTCCATAACAACCGGGCCAATCCGGACAACCTAATCCAGCATGGGTCAAACGCGTGTATGCACCCAGCATGACGACCAACAAAGCTAAAGCAAGCGCCACACCCGCTGCAATTCGAATTAATTTCATGGTTTCACTCTTTTTTTAATAATAATTTAATATCATGGAACATGTCATCGGCGGGGGCCGTTGTTGTGTAAGCAAGTACTAAATATTTATCAGGGTTGGCAATATAGAGCATGGGTGTGTTCGTCAAAGAAGTGGGGTTGTTCGCGTCAATGTTTATATCGTCACTTTCCAACGGCACGATTTTTATATCCGCATCCTTCAATACAGCCTGTTGCGATGCCGATAAAAGGGCTGCATTTTGAGTGAGCAAACACACGTTCACATCATACAGTCGACGCCCCAACGCCAAACGAATACGTGCTAAACGGTTCAATTGATCCATGCAATCATTGTCACATGCTTGTGGATGCCACAAAATTAAGCGCCATTTGGTGTTATCTTCCAAAGAATGAACCAGTATAGGTGGGTTCACAAAAGCGCCTTTATTGGTGGAAGCAGTGCTCAGCCAATGCGGATGGTGGTAAAAAAAATAGGCAGCAATGCCTGGCATTGCAAATAATAAAACCAAAAATACTAAAACTATATAAGGTCGGCGGTTTGATGTCATGTTTTTTTCTTAAGATTGAGGGCAATAAAAATCACTAATATAACGAATGCCATTGCAAACCATTGCAATGCATATCCAAAATGACGTGTTGGCGGCATAGAAACAACCACCCAATCACGCACATAACCATTTGCTTCGTCGTTGCTGAGGCGAATAATAAACGGATAAACAGATTTATGCAAAAATTGATTGAGTAATTTCGTATCAATCAATTCAATAACAGTGACGCTTGATGATTTTTTTTCAAATTCTTGATCTAAGAGCCAGTTTTTTTTGGAGTGGTAATACACGCTCCCCTGCACTCGAACCTCTCCCTCTGGCACAGGTATATTGGGTAAAGATTGGCGCAATCGTTCCCCTTGCACCCAGCCGCGATCGATCATAACAACCTCACCGGAAGCCAATAAAAAAGGCGATAGCACATCATAACCAAACTGGTGTTGGTGGTATTGGTTGTCTAAAAAATAAACCTGAGGCAAATAATGGCCCTGCACTATCAAGCGTTGATAAGGCAAAGGCGATGGATCAGCGGCCTGCCAAAGCGTAGCGGGTTTAACCGATTGAGCCTGTTGACGGGTTAATAATTGTTGTTTTTCATCAGCGCGCTGCAATTGCCAAAAACCCAATCGAGTGAATAAAAGGATAAATAAGAACGCCAGGGCAAACATGCCGCGAGAAGGCGTGAAACAAAGATTAAAACCAGTTAAACTCAGCATACATTTCGATCATCGTTGCAATTACAAGAGTATAACAAATGTTCAGCAAAATCTTTATTGTTATTATCATGATCATCATTTTGATTTCTTTGGCCAGTGGTCTCGTTTTTCTGGTTCGTGACAAGGGCAAAACAGAGCGTACGGTGAAAGCGTTAACATGGCGAGTCGTCTTATCATTAAGTTTGTTTGCGTTTTTATTTTTAGCCTATAAACTCCATTGGATAGCACCCCATTCAATATAACGGGAAATAACATGATACGGAAAATGATGGTTTTAGTGATGATGGGAATCAGCCTGCATGGTCATGCGGACACCATCGATCATTACATGAACATTGCCAACAATATCCCACAAATGGAAATGAAGGCCGACCCTCAAGCCCAAGCTTGGGCGCGTTCCGCACGTAATATACTGATATTAACCAGCGAAAGCATTGCAGAAAGCTTAACGCTGGCCAATGAGACCTCGACACGCGGAGGGTCGCCGTTGTACTGTTTACCACCCAGTGCCTCACTCAATGGCAAAATGTTGAACGATTTAATCCAACAAACCTACCGGGAAATTTCCAGTCAACAAAGTGATAAAGACAAAATGACAGTCTCCCAAGTCGCATTGCTTGGCTTAAGCAAACAATACCCTTGCCAGCAACATGCACCGCAAAACACACAAGGCGTCAATCCAGCGATACAAGCCAGTGCTATGCCGGATTTTTTACGTTAGGGAATTGGGGTTTAGGGCCACAGGCCCTAGCTTTGGCTAAATTCCTCGAAGGCTTCGAGCGCTTCTGCAGCATACATGAGCGACGGCCCTCCTCCCATGTAAACAGCCATGCTTAATGTTTCCAATAATTCTTCCCGGCTGGCGTTTAACTTAACCAAGGTTTGCGAATGAAAGCCGATGCATCCTGGGCAGTGATTGGCAACGGCCAAAGCAATGGCAATTAATTCTTTGCTTTTTTTATCCAAAACGCCATCTTTTGTCGCAGCTTGTGACAATGCCGAAAAACCATTCATCACGTCAGGCATTTCTTTTCTTAGTTTAGCCAATTGCACGTTAATTCCGGTTGTCATTTCTTTAAATTTTTCAGCCATTCTAACTCCTCGTTGTATTAAATTTTTTCTTTGTAAGCCTGCTGGATTTGCCATCCCCCTCCCAAGGCTTTGATCAAATACACACTGGCCAATTGACGTTGGGTTTGCACGGCAATCAATTGCAGCTCCAGTTGCAATTTTTCATTTTCCACACCAACCACCTCCAAATAAGTATCCATGCCCTCTCGCATGCGTTGATTGGCTTGAAATAACGCTTTTTTTGCAGCCATTGTTGACGCTGCTTGCCGTGCATATTCTTGATTGAGTCGATACGTTTCCACCAATCCATCTTCAACGTCTTGAAACGCTTGCACAACACTTTGTTGGTAATGATTGACCGTTTCATAATAATTGGCTTTGGCTCGCCTTAAATTCGCTTGCAAATAATAACCATCAAAAATCACTTGTGAAACATCTGCCGGTCCCGGTAATAAACCAGATGGCGGACCTAATGCCCATATTAAGCTTGGCCGGGAAAATAGCGAAGACAGTTTTTGGCTTTGATACCCCACCAAACTGCTCAGGGTAAAATTGGGGAAAAATGCAGCCCGCGCCACCCCAATGTTCGCATTGGCAGCTTTCATTTGTTCAATAGCCGCGGCAACGTCCGGACGCTGTTCCAGTAAAGTTGACGGCAAGGTGGGTGACAAAGCCACGAAATGCATGGGTGTGGTTTGCGGGGGACAATGAAAATTAGCTGGAATCTCCCCCACCAACACAGCCATAGCATGCTCAAGTTTGGCGCGGTGCAAACGTATATCGATCGAGGCGACTTTAGCTTGTTCAAGCGCACTTACAGCCTGGTCTTCATCCAATGCTGAAACAGCCCCACCTTTATGCAATTGGTGGATCAATTTTAACGCATGCGCAAAATCTTGAACGATTTTGTCCAAGACCACTTGCGCGGCATCATCTCCACGCAATTGAAAATAAATGGCAGCCAATTCCGCATGCAAACTTAAATCAGTGGCCGCTAACGTAAATTGCTGAACACGTGCAGCATGCTCTGACGCGGCGACTGTGTTTCGAATCTCCCCCCAAGCATCAATTTCATACGTCAAATAAGCTTGCACTGTCAGGGTATTGTAGAGCAAAGTCGGTTGATTGCTGCTATTGGCCACACCTGTTGAGTTTTGCTGACGCGACATCCCCCCATAGCCAAGTATTGTGGGATAAAATTGCGAGCGAGCGGCTTGCACGATAGCACGGGCCTCCTGAAACCGTTGGTAAGCAAGTTTTAAATCAAAATTTTGCTCACTCACTTGTTGTTCAAGCTTATTTAAAGTGTCATCCTTGAACACCGTCCACCACAAACAATTTTTTTTTGCCGCCGCCAGAGAAGATTTAGCACGCACCCATGCCACGGCCTCTTTATAATGGCTCGGTATAGGCATCGGTGGCGGATGGTAGCTCGGAGCAAAGGAACACCCCATTAGCCCTAAAGTTAGGCCAAGCACCACAACGGATTCAAGATTGAATCTCAGCCTGTTCATCATGTTGTCAACGCCGATTTAGCAATCCGAACGCGTTGCCCTTGGTACAAAGAATCCAATGGGTTGATAATAACGCGCTCGCCTGGCCGAATACCACTGTTGATCTGAATGTATTTTCCAAAATCAGTTCCCATTTTTACCGTTCGAAGACAGACTTTATCATCAGGCTCTACCACCGCAACTTGCAAACCTTCCGCTCGAAAAATCAAGGTGTTTACCGGCAATATAATACTCTCCGGAAAACCATCAATGCTCAAATCAACCACGGAATAACTGCCAGGCAATAACACCCCTTCTTTATTGATGACTTTAAATTCAGCTTGCAATGTTAGCGTGATGGGATCAATAGCCTCTGCTGTTTTTAACAATTGAGCCACGAATGTTTGACCGGGATGTTCTGCAAACTGCATGCTAACTTGCATGTTCGGTTTGATGCGAGTGGCATATGTTTGCGGAATGTTCACGTACAATCGCAACAGATCCGTTTGCACAATACGAAACAATGGCGTGGCCTGAGCCGGATTGCTGCCCACATTGACCAAAGCACCAATGTCCGTTTGCCGCAATGAAATTGTTCCCGTAAAAGGAGCAACCACTTTTTCAAAACTCACATAAGCACGCAAGTTTTCCACGTTGGCACGCGCTTTACTGACCGCTGCTGCCAATGCACGGGCTTGGTATGTTTTATCATCGTTGGCTTGTCGAGAAACAGAGTCTGTTTTCACTAAATTATTCCAACGACGCGCGGTGATTTGTGCCAAGTTGTTTTCGGCGATGGTTTGTTTTAAAAAATCTTCCGCCTCTTTTAATTGGGCATCCAATTCAGGCCGCGCAATGACGGCTAAAACATCGCCTTTTTTTACATGGTAACCAATGTCCACATACCATTGTTTCAGATAACCGTTGGCGCGGGCAAAAACGGGGGCTTCATGCCAAGCCAACAAGCTCCCTGGCAACGTAATATGCTCGGCTTGGCTGGCGGGCTTTGGTTTTATCACACTCACCGTCGGTATTGCTTCATAGCGTGTTAAGTTTTTTAAACGCACCGCTGAACAATATCGAAAGAAAAATAAAACCGCAACAAGCAGGCAAAGCGCATAGATTCCCATGAGCACTGGGCGTTGTCGAACGTGTTGCCAATGCTGTTGTAATGTATCATGCATGCTGCTGGCTCCGAGCCTGTCTGCGGTTGTGTATCGCACAAAACACTGTGGGCACAAAAAATAAAGTTGCTATGGTGGCAAACGACAACCCCCCTATGACCGCCCGCCCTAAAGGCGCATTTTGTTCGCCGCCATCCCCCAATCCTAAGGCCATGGGCAACATACCAATAATCATCGCCAGAGCAGTCATTAACACGGGGCGCAATCGGGTTACCCCCGCTTCCAAAGCCGCAGAGCGCGGAGTTTGGCCATCCAAAAGATTTTGGCGCGCAAAGCTTACCATCAAAATACTATTGGAGGTAGCGACTCCCATGCACATGATGGCTCCTGTTAAAGCCGGGACACTCAACGTGGTGTGGGTTAAAAACAACAGCCATGCAATGCCAGCTATAGCAGCAGGCAACGCTGTGATAATAATAAAAGGATCAATCCAGGATTGAAAATTTATCACAATAATCATATACACCAGTACAATGGCAAAGATCAAACCCAAATACAAGGTATTGAATGCGCTTTGTTGCGTCGCCAACTGCCCCCTTACAAACAACTGCGAACCCGCGGGTAAATCTTTTTGGGTGTCTTTAAGAACGCGATCAATCGCCTTACCCACCGCCCCTAAATCCCGCCCCTCCACGCCGGCATAAATATTGATGACCGGTTGCACGTTATAATGCGACACCACCAACGGCACACCAATGCGTTGAATAGAGCTCATTGCTCCTAAAATTTGCAGAGGGGTGTTTAATGCTAAATTCATGATGGGCGTGTTTAACAGTGCCTGCAAGGAATCCACTTGGTATTGGGGTGTTTGCGTGGTGATTTGATACGACATGTTGTTACTGGGATCAATCCAAAAATTGGGCGTTGTTTGAAATGCACCAGACAACGACACCAGTAAATTGTTACCGATATCCTGTTGGGTAAAACCCAATTCTTTGGCACGTGTACGTTCGGTTTTAACCAATAAAGCAGGGTATTGATCCGACTCGCGAATACGAGCATCGACGATCCCCGCAACCTGCTTAATGCGTTGCAACAACTCTTTGGCATAACGGGTATTTTCCGCTGATTTAAGGCCGGTGATTTGAATATTGATATCCGCCGGTTGCCCAAAATTCAAAATTCTACCCACCATGTCTGCCGGTAAAAAGGCAAACGTCAACCCTGGTAATTTTTCATTTAACTCTTTTCTTAAGCGTTGCACATAGTGTTCAACAGGATGATGATTCGGCTTTAACGTAATAAATGTATCGGTATCACAAGCACCATTCGTGCCTGAACTGTTGTACGTTAAATTCAACCCACTAATGGGCAAACCAATGTTATCCACCGTATTTTCCAATTCACTGGCGGGAATAACCTGACGGATAACTTGGTTGACATGCGCTGCTAATTTTGCAGTTTCTTCAATACGTGTACCGGGATGAGCCGAATAATGAATTAAAATTTGCCCAGCATCAATTTTGGGAAAAAAATTGGAACCCAACGCCGGCCACAACACCAACAGTGAAATCGCAACAAAGGCAAGCAGGCTGGTGATAAAAAATGAACCATTGTCTAAAACCCACGTTAAATGTTTTTCATAACTTTTTTGAAAGTGTTTAAATTTATGCTCAAACCAACAGTGGAACCGGGCTAAACGATTGGGGCTAGGCTCTTTCTGGGCTTGATTTTTGGTGTCCAATAAATACCATGCCATCGTGGGCAGCAACGTTCTGGACAACAAATAAGACGCCAGCATGGCATATATCACCGCCTTGGCAAGCGGGATAAACAAATATTTCGAAATACCCGTCAAAAAAAACATGGGTAGAAAAACAATACAAATACACAATGTGGCCACAATCGCGGGAATTGCGATTTGTTTTGCACCATCCAAAATAGCGTCGGTAATGGGTTTGCCTTGTTCCAAATTCCAATTGATGTTCTCAATGGCCACCGTTGCATCATCCACTAAAATCCCTACAGCCAACGCTAACCCTCCCAGCGTCATGATATTGATCGTTTCACCCGTCATAGCAAGGACGGAGAGTGAAGCCAAAATAGCCAAGGGAATGGATATGGTGATGATCAACGTGCTGCGTACGCTGCCCAAAAAAACCAGCACCATCAAGCCGGTTAAAAATGCAGCAATAACGCCTTCTGTGACCACCCCTTTTATGGCAGCCGTCACAAAAATCGCTTGATTGCCCGAAATCGATAAATTGAGCGCTTTGGTTAAATTGGCTTTGATACGGGGAATAATGTCTACAACGCGCTGAA
>CAZGKX010000013.1:24258-48215 GCA_964525945.1 uncultured Legionellaceae bacterium | reverse complement strand
TGCTTTTTTACAGCAAATCTTGCTAAGGCCAGAAGATTACAGTGTCATTGCAACACTTAATTTAAATGGCGATTATATTTCTGATGCTCTAGCTGCTCAAGTGGGTGGGATTGGTATTGCTCCGGGTGCAAACATGAGTGATGATGTTGCAGTGTTTGAAGCAACGCATGGCACGGCACCAAAATATGCCGGACAAGATAAAGTGAACCCCGGCTCTTTGGTTTTATCGGCAGAAATGATGTTGCGCCACCTGGGCAGGGTTGAAGCAGCAGATTTCATCCTCAAAGGCATGAACGGTGCAATTGAAGCAAAAACGGTCACTTATGATTTTGAGCGCTTGATGTCGGGTGCTACTTGTGTAAGTTGTTCGGGTTTTGCTGAGGCCATGATAAAACACATGTAGTTAAAAAAGGTACTCCTGGGCCACAAGCGGTCGTGGTCCAGATCACAATGCTTCAATATGAGGCATTCGCCCGCAAAGGGCATGAATTATATATTCATTTTTACTGGCCAAATGCTCGATATAAGTCTATAAAATTAAGTAAGGGAATATGTAATGAGTCGTGAGGTGGGAACCGAGTTAATTGAGCAGCAAACAACTGAATCAGAGCTGTTACCTGCACTTAAAGTGCCCAAAAAATTTAAAGTTGTTTTGCTCAATGATGATTATACGCCAATGGATTTTGTTATTGAGGTACTGAAGCGTTTTTTTTATATGAATGGAGATGTTGCAACCCAGGTGATGCTTCAGGTTCATTTTCAGGGACGTGGTGTGTGCGGGATATACACACGTGACATTGCAGAAACCAAAGTTGCCTTGGTTAATGATTACGCCAGGGTTAACCAGCATCCCTTACTCTGTAGTATGGAGCCTGAGTAAGTGATGAAGGCAGGAGAGGAGCAATCAACATGTTAAACAAAGAATTAGAATTTACTTTGAATTTGGCATTTAAAGAGGCCAAAGAAAAGCGTCATGAATTTATGACCGTCGAACATTTGCTACTATCCTTGCTCGATAATCCCGCTGCGGGTAATGTTTTGCAGGCCTGTGAAGCAAATATTGATTCACTTCGGCGTGATTTAGAAGAGTTTATTGACGAAACAACGCCTTTGATTCCTGAGGAAGAGTTTGACCGAGAAACCCAACCGACCCTTGGTTTTCAGCGCGTATTGCAACGCGCGGTTTTTCATGTCCAATCCGCAGGGAAAACAGAGGTCAGTGGGGCCAATGTGTTGGCAGCAATTTTTAGTGAGCAAGAAAGCCAAGCCGTGTATTTCTTGCGTCGTGAAAACATCACGCGCCTTGATGTCATCAATTATATCTCTCATGGTGTGTCTAAATATCAAAACAATAACCTAACAGACAATAATGCATCCATGGATGAAGACATGATGTCTGCTGACGGCAATGAGTCTCCCTTAGAAAGCTATTGCATGAATCTGAATAAACGTGCCCGACAAGGAAAAATTGATCCGTTAATCGGTCGTCATGAAGAAATTCAACGCACGATTCAAGTTTTATGCCGACGACGTAAAAACAATCCCTTGCTGGTGGGAGAGGCTGGCGTTGGAAAAACGGCCATAGCGGAAGGTTTGGCTCGCAGGATCGTTGACAAAGAAGTCCCTGAAGCCATCAGTGGCTGTGTGGTTTACTCGTTGGATTTAGGCGCGCTTCTTGCCGGTACCAAATACCGCGGCGATTTTGAAAAACGTCTAAAAGCCGTCTTAAAACAATTGAGTGAACAGGATGGCGGAATTTTGTTTATTGACGAAATTCACACCATTATTGGTGCCGGAGCCGCTTCTGGTGGTGTGATGGATGCGTCCAATTTGATTAAACCATTGCTGGCCAATGGTGAATTAAAATGCATTGGCTCAACCACGTACCAAGAATACCGTGGCATCTTTGAAAAAGACAGGGCATTGGCTAGACGCTTCCAAAAAATAGATATTTCTGAGCCAAGTGTGGAAGAAACATTTGAAATTCTAAAAGGATTAAAAGGGCGACTGGAAGAGCATCATGGTGTGAAATTTTCCATCCCATCCTTGAAAGCCGCTGCAGAATTATCAGCGAAATACATCAATGATCGGTTTTTACCCGACAAAGCCATCGATGTGGTGGATGAAGCTGGCGCTTATCAAAATTTATTAACCGTCAACAAACGGCGTAAAATTATTTCAGTCACTGAAATTGAAAATGTGGTGGCTAAAATTGCTCGAATCCCAGTCAAAAAAGTCTCGGCACGTGATAGAGACACCATGCGTAATCTTGAACGTGATTTGAAATTACTGGTGTATGGTCAAGATGACGCGATTACCGCATTATCCTCGGCTATAAAGTTATCACGCTCTGGTTTGCGAGAGCCTCAAAAGCCCGTGGGTTGCTTTTTATTCACTGGCCCCACGGGTGTTGGTAAAACTGAGGTCACACGGCAGCTGGCCCATGTACTTGGTATTGAACTGTTGCGCTTCGACATGTCTGAATACATGGAAAAACACACGGTGTCACGATTAATAGGGGCCCCTCCAGGTTATGTGGGTTACGATCAAGGTGGCTTGTTAACCGAAGCCGTCACCAAAAACCCGCATTCAGTGTTGCTGCTTGATGAAATAGAAAAAGCTCATCCTGATGTGTTTAACCTGCTATTGCAAATCATGGATCATGGCACGTTGACCGACACCAATGGCCGCCAAGCTGATTTTCGTCATGTGATTTTAGTCATGACCAGCAATATTGGTGCCTTTGAGGTCAGCCGTAACTCAATTGGTTTCTCGAAACAGGATAATAGCGCAGATGGCATGGATGTTCTGAAACGGCAATTCAGTCCAGAATTTAGAAACCGTCTCGATGCTGTTATCAATTTCAAATCGCTTGATGAGGACACAATTGGGCTTGTGGTTGATAAGTTCATTATTGAGTTGGAAGAGCAGTTGAGCAACAAAGGCGTGACATTGACGGTTGAGAAATCGGCACGTGAATGGATCATGGCACATGGCTATGATAAAGCGATGGGTGCGCGTCCAATGGCACGGTTGATCCAAGAAAACATTAAAAAACCCTTGGCAGAAGAGCTTTTATTCGGAAAGCTCGTCAATGGTGGGCATGTCACGTTAAAAATGCAGGATGATAAACTGCTTTTTGATAGCCATGATTACCGGGAAGGGGTGTGTTAATCAACAAACTTCATCCTTTTGTCATCCCCGCTTAGGCGGGGATTGCTGTGTGTAACCACTCCTAATCATTTTAAGTTGCGGTGTTCTGAGAAATATTTGGATGTATTACTTACAATCCAGCACTTATTTAGTTAAAATCTCCCTATCGAACGTTGCTGATTTAATCTTAATGCTTAGTGTTATTATCATTGCCAAAAATGAAGAAGCCAATATTCGCCGCTGTTTGGAGTCTATTCGATGGGTCGACGAAATCATTGTGCTTGATTCCGGCAGTACTGACAATACAGTGGCCATTGCCAAAGAATACACCCATAAGGTTTTTGAAACCGATTGGCAAGGTTACGGCATCCAAAAACAACGGGCATTGGCGCATGCAACACACGAATGGGTGCTTAATTTAGATGCGGATGAATGTGTGGATGGCGTCTTAAAAAAAGCCATTCTGTTGGCGATATCTAGCTCAGAACACGATGCCTTCCGTATTCCTATCCGCATGTGTTTTTATGGAAAAGCATTGCGCTTTTCATCAAGCCCTCAGCGCCATATTCGTCTCTTTAAGCGCCAAAATGCTCAGTACAGCACTGATATTGTGCATGAAAAAATTGTTTTGCCTGCTCAAACGCGAATCAGCCAGCTAAAGCAGCCCATCATGCACCATTCGTTTCTCGATGTGGAACATGCATTGTTTAAAATCAATCGCTATTCTTCTTACAGTGCAAAAATCCGTATCAACGAGAATCGAAAAACCAATTTTGGACAGGTAATATTAAGAACAACTTGGATGTTTTTTCGTTGTTATATTTTGCAAGGCGGGTTTCTTGATGGTCGTGAGGGTCTGTTGTTTGCATTGTTTAATGCGCAAGGTTCCTGGTATCGAGGGATAAAGCAGTTATACCCAGATAGGTGTATTGAAGAATTACCTTCGATTTCTACTCAATAAGTTGATGCGATGAAACATATTAATCGGTTGCTTTGTTTATTTATTTTTTTATTCTTAACAGGCTGCGCGACGGCTCCAACGCCATCTAACGTTGATAATATTTGTCGTGTTTTCAAACAATACCCGCGTTGGTACGCCGATTCCAAAGATGTAGAGCGCCGCTGGCGTGTTCCAGTACCGGTGCAAATGGCAATTATTCACCAAGAATCGAAATTCAATGCAACAGCCAAGCCTCCCCGCACTAAACTCTTGTGGATTGTGCCATGGAGCAGGCCTTCTACGGCGTATGGGTATGCCCAGGCACTGGAAAGTACCTGGCGCTCCTACCAACAATCCAGTGGGGGCTTGTTTGCCTCTCGCACTGATTTTGCCGATGGAGTGGATTTTATTGGATGGTATGCAAATATCGCGCATCGTCGTGCTGGCATTTCTCGTAGCGACGCTTATTCTTTATACTTGGCTTACCATGAAGGTGTAACCGGTTATCAGCGTAAAACATATTTAAAGAAACCCTGGCTACTACCAGTTGCTCACAAAGTGCAAGCGCGATCGCAAATATACCAAGCCCAGTTGGCTCAATGTAAACAATCGTTGCGATCCAAGCCTTGGTATCGAATTTTTTAAGACTATTCGTAAGTGACAGAATGCAAAAGAAGAAGTAGGATAAGTAAGTCATGTGATTCTCAATTTTATTTACAACCATTGCACTGTGATTGCAAAATTGAGAAGTAAATACAGTAACGAGGCCGTGTTGAACAACGGCTTTAGAAATAATATGGAGCTAATTGAATGGGGTTAATGCGGTTAATGTTATTGGGTGGACCGGGTGCTGGTAAAGGCACGCAAGCATCGCAATTGATTAAATATTTTAACATCCCTCAGATCTCCACGGGCGACATGTTGCGTGCAGCGATTGCTGCTGGCAACGAACTTGGGCTGAATGCTAAAAAAATCATGGATGCAGGTCATTTGGTGTCAGACGATATTATTATTGCTTTGGTGAAAGAGCGGTTATCTCACGATGATTGCCGAAACGGTTTTTTGTTGGATGGTTTTCCTCGTACTATCCCACAAGCCCAAGCTTTAAAAGATGCAAATATCGAACTTGATCATGTGATTGAACTGGCCGTTGATGATGAAGAAATTGTTAAACGCATCAGTGGTCGGCGTATACATCTGGCCTCTGGACGGGTTTATAATATCATTTATCAGCCACCGAAAAATCCGGGAATGGATGATGTTACCGGTGAGCCTTTGGTTTTGCGACCTGATGATCGAGAAGAGATCATTCGTAATCGGCTTGCAGTGTACCATAAGCAAACAGAACCATTGATTGATTATTATCAGCGTTGGGCCAACACCAACGACGAGCGAGCCCCTGCTTTTCATCGCATTGCAGGTGATGGAGATGTTCATGCTATTTTTCAACATGTTTTGTCTGCAATAAATTCATTGGAGAAACAACATGGGTGAGGGAGCGCCAGCAATCACGGCGGACGAATTTGAAGCATTCATTGAGAAAAATGAGATTGTATTTATTGATTTTTGGGCAAAATGGTGTGCGCCATGTCGGCAATTTGCTCATATCTATGAGCGTGTTGCCGCAGACTATCCGCAAATTGTTTTTGGTAAGGTAAACATTGAAGCGGAGCCCAAGCTGGCGGAAATGTTTCAAATACAGTCTATTCCTCATTTGATGGTTTTTAAACAAGGCATTGCGATCTATTCTGAATCGGGGAGTATGCCGGAATCCATCTTAAATGAATTGGTTCAGCAAGCCTTGACGGTGGATGTCAGTTCCATTCGTGATGAGTTGAACAAAGAGGAGTAAGTGGATATCTTATAGAGGGGGGCATTTCTATGCCCTTATCCGCTCCAATACGTCACTTCCTCGTCTAATCCTATTCAATTTCCATCATTTCAAAATCTTCTTTACCGGTACCGCAATCAGGGCAAAACCAATTTTCAGGGACATTTTCCCATAAAGTACCGGGCTCTATCCCATCTTCGGGCCAGCCTTCTGCTTCATCGTAAATAAAACCACAAATAACACAAATGAATTTTTTATAAGGTTGCATCATAATGCTCAATATTTGAAAAACAGGTAATTTAGCCAGAGTTGGCTGCGAAGTAAAGTAAAATGTGAAATTAGATCAATTTGCAGCTGAGAACGGTAATTGTACATAGTATCTAATACCGTTTCCATTTAGTTTTGACAGGTAGCTATGTACACTATGTATCTAGTTGTGTCATCCCCGCGAAGGCGGGGATCAATGCTGGCTATAGCGCAGTGTCAGCTCAAGGATAGATTCCCGCTTTCGCGGGAATGACACCAACAGTCAAAACTAAATGAAACGGTACGGGTATTCCAACAGGCACATCCTGTATTTTATGTCTATAATTACCCATGTTCATCACATGTTTGAACACCATGGAATTTACGGCAGGGAGCATTTGGTATGAAACCTACGCGGTCACTTAAAACGTTCTTTGTTCAACTTTTAAAACCACATCGATGGTGGGTGGTGGCTATTGCAATAACCGGCACCTATTGGGCCATCAATAATTCACTTTCACCGTATGTGTTAAAATTGATCATTGATAAAGTGGTCGGTTTCCAGGGTACGCGTGCCGATGTGTTTATAGCAACCCTACCATTGGTTTTAATTTACTTGGGATTGTGGGTACTGATTGCGATTGATATGCGATATTTGGACTACATACGGTTAAAATTATTTCCAAAAATTCGCCATGATATTATCAATGCGATGTTTTCTTATTTAAACAAACATTCCCACCGGTATTTTCAGAACAATTTTACCGGTAGTTTATCCAATAAAATATCGGACATGATTTCCGGTTTTACCGCTATTTTCAATATTCTTGACGAAGCGTTTGTGCAATTGATCAGTTTAGTCATTGCCATGGTCATGATGTGTTTTGTTAGCCCTGTTTTTGCTTATATTTTGGTGGGTTGGACGATTATATTCATGATCATTACCTTTTATTTTATAAAACCTGTGCAACGTTTATCTTATATTTTTGCGGCCTCAAAAACCACGCTTATGGGGAAAATTGTCGATAGCGTGAGCAATGTAACCAATATTAGGCTTTTTTCAACCAATACTTACGAAAATGAGCTTATTTCTGATGCGGCCATGACCACCATTCATAAAGATCGAAAAATGCAATTTTACATCTTAAAAATGCGTATATTATGGGATATCAGTGTCATCGTGTTAATCGCTTTGGATTTATACGCATTGTTGGTTATGTACAGCAAAAACCTCGTGTCGATTGGAGATTTTACCTTTATTATTTCATTATCAATTTCCATGTTTTCTAATTTATGGTATTTGGCCAGCCAATTTGTAAGTTTTGCGGAAGAATTGGGAAAATGCTCGCAAGCACTCACGATCATGGCAGAACCTCATGATATTCCTGATCCAACAGATGCTCCCATATTAAAGGTACATCAAGGTAAAATTGAATTTAAAAATGTCTCGTTTCATTACGATGCTGCTAATCATTTGTTTAAAAATAAAAACATCTGCATTGCTCCGGGCCAAAAAGTAGGATTGGTGGGAACGTCTGGCAGTGGCAAAAGCACTTTTGTGAATTTAATTTTACGTTTGTTTGATGTGGAGTCGGGTGAAATAACCATCGACGATTAAAACATCAATGGTGTAAGTCAACAGTCTTTGCGCAATAATATTTCGATGATTTCGCAAGATATCATCTTATTTCATCGCTCTATCATGGAAAATATTCGTTATGGCAGAATTTCAGCAAGTGATGAAGAAGTGATTGATGCCTCAAAACGTGCGCATTGCCATGAATTTATCAATCGTCTTCCCCGCGGCTATAAAACCACTGTCGGAGAACGGGGCATCAAGCTTTCCGGAGGGCAACGGCAACGCATTGCTATTGCGAGAGCGATTCTTAAAAATGCGCCCATTCTTATTTTAGATGAAGCGACCTCCGCCTTGGATTCGGTCACTGAAAAATACATACAAGAGAGCTTGCATGCATTAATGATGGGTCGAACAACGCTGGTTATTGCTCATCGATTGTCCACATTATCGGAAATGGATCGCATTTTAGCGTTTGAAAAAGGCCGTATTGTTGAGGATGGTGCGCATGATGATTTGCTGGCTATGGATAAACATTATGCGCGTCTCTGGCGATTGCAAGCCGGTGGTTTTTTATCTGATGAAAATTAAATTTTAACATGCTATAAATATTGAAACGTAGAACGCACGAGGATTGCCATGCAGTTTCAATTAACCGATGAACACCGCGCTTTTCGTGATATGGCCGCAGAATTTGCTCGAAATCAATTGTTGCCTCATGCCGACAGCTGGGATGAACATCATCACTTTCCGGTGGATGTGTTGAAAGAAGCCGCTAAATTAGGCATGGCTGGTATGGTTGCTCGAGAAGACATTGGCGGCGCTCAATTGTCGCGATTAAGTGCGGTTATGATTTTTGAGCAGCTTGCAACGGGTTGCGCAAGCACCAGCGCTTACCTTTCCATCCATAATATGGTTGCTTCATTGATCGATCAATACGCCGATGAAGACTTACGAACGCTCTGGGGGCCTAAATTAACCAGCATGGCTGTGATGGCGAGTTATTGTTTAACGGAACCAGAGTCAGGTTCGGATGCTGCTTCCTTAAAATCGCACGCAGTGTTGCAAGGTGATCATTATGTTCTGAATGGTTCTAAAGCCTTTATTTCTGGTGGTGGCGTTAGCGATGTTTATTTATGTATGGTTCGTACCGGAGATGCCACCCACCACGGTATCAGCTGTCTATTGGTTGAAAAAAATACCCCAGGTCTGAGTTTTGGTAAATTGGAGAAAAAAATGGGGTGGCGCAATCAGCCAACCACCATGATTTTTTTTGAAAATTGCCGTATCCCGGTCAAAAACCGTGTGGGTTCTGAAGGGCAAGGGTTTAAAATAGCACTCAATGCGTTGAACGGTGGTCGTATCAACATTGCGGCTTGTTCGTTGGGCGGTGCTACGGCCTGCTTGCGTCTCACCCAAAATTATTTGCACGAGCGTAAACAATTCGATAAACCGCTAAGCAACATGCAAGCTTTGCGTTTTTATTTTGCAGACATGTTGACGGATTTCGAAGCGGCCAGGTTAATGGTTTATCGTGCAGCAGATGCCTTGGACAAAAGGCTGCCCAATGTCCCTATGCTGTGCGCCATGGCAAAACGTTTGGCCACTGACGTGGCTTTCCGTATCAGCGATAAAGCCATGCAAATGCATGGTGGTTATGGCTACTTGCGTGAATACCAAATAGAGCGCATATTTAGAGACTTGCGTGTCCATCAAATTCTTGAAGGCACCAATGAAATTATGCGCGAAATTATTGCTAAAACAGCGTTGGATGACGATTATTTTATCGAATAAGGATGACAAAATGAGTGATGTTGAACGGCAAATAACGGATGGTATTTTGATCATTACCCTCAATCGACCTGAAAAATTGAATGCATTGAATGCGAATGTATTAGAGGGATTGGTGGGCGCGTTCGATGAAGCAAAAAATAACCCCCAGATAAAAGGCATTATTCTCACGGGGAAAGGTAAAGCATTTTGTGCTGGTGCAGATATCTCGCGTTTGGCTGAATGCGATGCACAAAGTGGTTATGAATTTGCTTGTTTTGGCCAACAAGTTTTTCGGCAATTGGAAACCTTGGGCAAGCCATCGTTAGCGGTGATCAATGGCTTCGCTTTTGGCGGAGGCTGTGAGCTGGCCATTTCAACCACCATGCGCATAGCATCCACTGCCGCGCAATTTGGTCAACCCGAAGTAAAATTGGGGGTGATTCCTGGTTATGGTGGAACGCAGCGTTTGGCGCGATTGGTCGGAAAAGGTCGAGCGATGGATCTGTGCATCACCGGTCGTTTCATTGATGCGCAAACGGCGCTGCAATGGGGATTGGTCAGTGAGGTTTTTGCGCCTGATTTACTGATGGAACAATCCATTCGTATTTTAAAAGGTATTTTGAGCATGGCGCCTTTAGCGGTCGCCAGCGTCATGGAGGTCATTGATCGTGGTTATGATATGTCATTGACTGACGCTTTGCATTTAGAAGCGGTTCATTTTTCAAAAGTATGCGCGAGCGAAGATAAAACAGAAGGTGTCGCTGCGTTCTTAGAAAAGCGCGCAGCCCATTTTAAATCACGTTAATCGAAAGCATATGGACGATATTCTTTTTACATCGCAAAAGCATTTAGGCATTATCACTCTGAATCGCCAGCATGCACTGAATGCTTTGAATTTACCCATGGTTCTTGCTTTACAAGAACAACTGCTGCAATGGCAACGCGAGGATAAAATTCACGCTGTGGTGATTCAAGCAACACCAGGCAAAGCGTTTTGTGCCGGAGGGGATGTGCGGTGGTTGTATGAAGCAGGGCGTCATCACAACCCTCAACAAATGCAATTTTTTTGGCACGAATACCAGCTTAACTACCTCATCCATCACTTGGGAAAACCCTATATTGCGTTAATGAACGGCATTACGATGGGCGGAGGGGTTGGTGTCTCAATGCATGGATCGCATCCTGTGGCGAGTGAGCAATTCACATTTGCAATGCCAGAAACAAGCATCGGTTTTTTTCCTGATATTGGTGCAAGCCATTTGTTATCACGTTGTCCGAATGGGTATGGCATGTATTTGGGTTTAACCGGCGAACGCATTGCTGCTGAAGAAGCGCATGCTTTGGGTTTGGTCAAACACGTGATGCCCAGTCACCAGTTTGCCGATGTGATTCCACGGTTACAGGATATGGATTTAAGCACCAACGCTTTCGAACAAATTTCCCACTGTTTAAACACCATGAGTCGTCCACAACCCGTGCAATTGAACCCTCATGTTTCTTCTTGTTTCCAGCGCCTATCTGTAGAAGCAATTCTAGATGAACTCGATCAAATCAACGATGCATGGTCTTTAAAAATGAGCACTGTTTTATCGCAAAAATCGCCGCTGAGTTTGAAAATTACCTTCGAACAATTGCAACGCGCTGTTTCGATGAATTTGGCTGCGTGTTTGAACATGGATTTTGCTTTGGTCACGCATTTTATGCAAGAGCACGATTTTTATGAAGGGGTTCGTGCCTTGTTGGTGGATAAAGATAAAACGCCAAAATGGCTACCGGCTAAGTTGGAGGATGTTGGTCTGGATGACGTGCGCAAATATTTTGAATGGTCCGGCGAGAAATGGCCCATTTTAGAATAGATAGGGCAATAATTTGTGTTCAAGCCAGTGTGTGAACAACCCCGTCATTGCGAACCGCAGGTGAAGCAATTGACTTTAGACGATGTCCTATAACCCCTACGGTTCAGCCAATGATGCACGTGGGCCTGTTAACTCCGTGTCAAAGTTGGAACGGAGTTTGTTAATAGCGTTAGATCATCCAGCACTATATTCAATCGATCAATAAAACTGCTTAATTTATAGTTGTTCTCATGCATCTCTATGCCATCTAATAATTCGCTATGGCTATCTCGCAATGTTTCAATGCTGGAAGCATCCAACTTCTGCGTGGTTTGCAATTGGCTAAGCTGTAGGATTGCATCCTTGAGTGAGCGTTCAATGTCATTAAAACGTTTATTATACCCATTGAATTTAGCAGTGGGAGCGCTGCTGAACATGAACAATGTGGTGGAAGGTGCGTGTTTGGCTAAATTTTGAAGCAATGATTTGTCTTTTTTGATATCCCGTGTACACAATGCATAGATGCCATCAACAATGGTGTCGATCAGCTGCGAAGCCTCTGGTTGTGTTTTTTCCGAGTTTTCGCTGTCTGTTTCATAATTTGTGCTTTTGGCCAATGCTCTACAAGCACGGATGGATGGCAGCGGATTTTGCACGTTATAGTTGTTTGTTAAAAGCCAGCTATTTAATCCAGTAGCCAGTTCCACATCCAGATTTTTTTCACCGACAAGATAGGTGTTTAAACGTTTGACCCCATTTTCAGTTAAAAACGCTGGATTTAGGGCGGCAAAAAAATCAAAATTCTCAGCAATGAAGAGATTAGGATGCAAAAACGCAAACACGCGTTCTACGGTTTGAAAGAGGGCTGCAAACTTATTGTAGGGGGGGTGAGAGCGAAATTTTATTAATTTATTGGTGTTGATTTGATTGAAAAAATCAGGTTGTCCGAATTCAATGAAATTTACCACATCCAAGGGAAAATTAGGTTGATACTTTTCCAAAAGATAAATCATAAAATTATCGAACTGTTCGGGAGGCGTGGCATTAAAAAAAGCAAATGCTTCGGGGGTATTAAAATGTGCGGAAAGACTGATTAAATTTCCTAAATACCCTTTGTTTTTAGGTAACCACCAATCATCATTTAATTGATGGAAACGACTGGTATCATTTTTTAACAGCGCTGATTTGTTGTTCTGAAACCGAGTGTTTCTGTCTCTAAAAAATTTATTGTATTCGGGCGTGGTCTCGGTAATATTTGATAACACTGCTGGAAGCAAGGCGCTGTGGATGTTGTTCAATTTTGTTTTTTGTTGACGAATATATTTTGTTTCCGGTTGGTGCAAGGTGGTTAAATCTTCATCGGCGATGTCATAGGTTTCGATTAAATCATCACGGACTGTTTTCACCAAGCCTTGCAAATACGTTGGGCCCATAAAAAAGCGGAAAAAAGGACTTTCACTCTGAATGTCTTGGTAAATTTTATCCAATTTCTTTAACACGAGATCAATTAAAATCAACCGATTTCTGGCGGTCATTTCTTTGGATTGCAGGGCTGTGGTAATATCTATGAGTTCTTGTATCTCTTGCAATTGGAGGACGCGGTTACTACGCCGGGTCCATTTCCAAGTGCGTAATTTCTCATAATCAGGTTTAATGTGTTTAAGAAGATCCACCGTTTCAGATAAGTCGGCGTTGTACAATTCTTCGTTGTATGCTCCTTCAATTTTTGTTTGGTGATCGTCGTATCCTGTGACAAACAAATGAATTTTTTCCTGAAATTTTTTGTCAACAATAATCAATCCCATGGCTTTTTCTATGCCATCTTTATCATCGCTTTGAAAAAAACTAGCGGCATAGGGGTAGACTTCAAATAAAAATTGCCCTGATTGGTTTTTTTGACAAAGAAAAAGAGCCAATTCATTGGGGTCATCGCTGTGGTTAAGCAATGATTTGATATTGTTTTGACTGCTGAAATTATTATTTCGGCGCGGTAAATATTGCCCTTCGTATTTTTTAAACGCCACCCGTTTGGTTCTTAACTGCTGACAAGCCGGATCTGGATCGTTAGGAAACAGTACCTCCATGAGATCGGATAAATGATAAGAAATTCTTCCTTTGAAATTAACGTAATTGCCAGGTTGGTAAGGTCTAAAAATAAAAAATTCATCGAATTGATGGCCATCGACATTGACTGTTTTAAACTGCTCATTAAAATTGTCTAGAATAGTGGTTTTGTCGTCTTCGGTTAACGAATCTGCAAGATCCAAATTGCGGCGATTAGCTTCTACAATAGCGAACAACGCTTCTTCGACAGAAGTCCCGGTGGCCAGCGCAGTTTTGACCGCTGTAACAATTTTGTCAGCCACAGTGGGCTCATCAAATGTTTCACCAAAATTCTCAAAGGATAACTGGTGTTCATAACAATATAAATTGACTTGTGCTAAGAAAAATTGCACTTTTATTGAAAGCTTTTCGGGATCAGGTTCGATAAATAGATTGGTTAAACCATCCCAGAAATCATCACTCAGGCAGGTTCGTAGCATAAAAGATGCGTACTCTTCCCAAGAATCACTGTCATCGAAACCATAAGCATCTTTGTAATATTGTTGATCAATCAGGGGGGAATGCGCTTTTCGGTGTTGGATATGCGCATACATTTCTTTTAGCGGTTTGCTTGTCGGTGAATAAGCAAACGGAATATTTTGAATCCCTACCGTTGCTGGAAAAGGTAAGCGAGCGGCATTGATGGTGGCTGCATCCAACGGTGTTAATTTCCATTGACCATTGGAATAACCATACATTTGGTACTGATTGCCTTGTTTAATGATGGCCGCAGTGTCTTTAGCAAGATGTGCTAGGTTGATTTTTCCTGCTGGAAAATTATATAAAAAGCAGGTGAAAGTTGATTTGGGAGATATGGATAAATCCACTTTCTCTCCAACGTCTTTGTAAATTTTTTGCTGAAGAAAATCCTGCAATGTTTTAAAATCAAAGGGTGTATTCGCAAATTTTTGGGTCGTGGTATCAACTATTTTGTCGAGGGTAGATTGTTGTTTTATTTTTAAATCTTTGGCAAAACCGTTTCTTAATCGCATCCCTAAGCCATCGACGTCATTTTCGCGTTGCTGGTCGAGACGTTTGACTTCAAAAACAGGTTTGGGAATCTTAACCGCTAGATCTTTCTCGGCAGGACTTAAACGTATACCTAAACAATTGTTTTTGCCTTCGGACACAGTGTACACGGCTTTATAAATGTCTTCTTCATCAAAAAATTCGTGTTCCTCTGTGTAGGCCTTGCCGGTTCTGTTACTGATATGATGGGTTATTATTTTTTTGGGAGCTAAAAGTTTTTCCAGGGCGTCAATGTAAGCCTCAATTTGTTCTAAACGTTCTTCTTTTAACCGTTGGATATCTTCATCCACCTCTTCCATGGAATTTTCGAGCAGGTCAATGTCATGTTCCAGTGCGTTTTTATATTCTTTTAAAACCGTTAACGCCGAGGGGTTGGTTTGCTTGATTGCAGTCCCATCTTCCTTGGTTTCATCCAATCCTAAAAATATTTTTAATTCAAAATTTGTTTTACAGGTGTTATCGGTGCTAATTGTGTGCCCACCACTCAATGGGACTAAAACATGCACATGGTTGTTGGCGTCTATGAATATATATTCCGCCGATTCCGGTTCTTGAAAGTCATCTGAAAGGATCATAATTAACCAGTGTAGTTTAAAATAATACAGATATTATAAACTAAACGCTAAAGTTTGTAACCAAAAATTTACATAAATTGTACGTTGGTCATATTTGGCTTAAAATAACGGCATTCTTGCCTGGGTGGTTATTTATGTCTGATTTTTACCAAAATTTTAACACACGACGTACGTTTGCTATTATTTCGCATCCAGATGCGGGCAAAACAACCGTGACTGAAAAATTATTGTTATTCGGGGGTGCTATTCAATTAGCCGGTACCGTCAAAGGCAGAAAAGCCACGCGTCATGCCACTTCAGATTGGATGGAAATGGAAAAAGAACGAGGTATTTCCATCACCACCTCTGTGATGCAGTTTGTCCATAACAACCACGTTATGAACTTGCTGGATACGCCGGGCCATGAAGATTTCTCAGAAGACACCTATCGAACATTAACTGCCGTTGATTCTGCTTTGATGGTGATTGACGTGGCAAAGGGCGTTGAAGAACGTACCGTCAAACTCATGGAGGTTTGCCGCCTTCGTGATACGCCTATCATGACTTTTATTAACAAATTGGATCGCGAAGGGCGTGAACCCATTGATTTATTGGATGAGGTGGAAACGGTGTTGGGCATTCAATGTGCCCCAATCACATGGCCCGTGGGTATGGGCAAGCGGTTCAAAGGCATTTACCACCTCTACCAGGATGTTGTTTATCTTTATCAATCAGGTAAAAACGCTCAAAAGCAAGAGGCTTTGCAAATTAAAGGTTTGGGCAATCCCGAATTGGATCAATTGCTAGGCACCGCCGCCAATGAGTTGCGCACGGAAATTGAATTGGTCAAAGGGGCTTCCCACGCCTTTAATTTACCGGATTATTTATCCGGGAAGATGACGCCGGTTTATTTTGGTTCAGCCATCAATAATTTTGGGATTAAAGAATTGTTGGATGATTTTGCCCAATATGCGCCAGGCCCGGGTTCACGGCAGGCATTGGAGCGCGTGGTTGTCGCCAATGAAGAGGCGTTTACAGGCTTTGTGTTTAAAATTCAAGCCAACATGGATCCGAAGCATCGTGATCGCATCGCGTTTTTAAGGATTTGTTCTGGAACGTTTCATAAAGGTATGAAATTAAATCATTTGCGCCTCAATAAAGACATTCAAATTTCAAATGCCCTGACCTTTATGGCCGGTGATCGTTCCGCGGCTGACATAGCGATGGCAGGTGACATTATTGGTTTGCATAACCATGGCACAATTCGTATAGGCGATACCTTTACACAAGGCGAACGTTTAAAATTCACCGGCATTCCTAATTTTGCACCGGAATTGTTTCGCTTGGTTCGGCTTAAAGATCCATTAAAAAGCAAAGCCTTGGTGAAGGGTTTGATTGAATTGTCTGAAGAGGGAGCGACGCAAGTTTTTCGACCATTGAACAGCAATCAGTTGATTTTAGGGGCGGTCGGGGTGTTGCAATTTGACGTGGTTGCGCATCGACTAAAACATGAATACAAAGTGGATTGCGTGTATGAAGGTGTGAGCGTGAGTTGCGCGCGTTGGGTGTATTCGGACGATGAAAAAGCAATGGCTGAATTTAAACTCAAAGCGTTTGATAATTTGGCGCTGGATGGCGGCGATGCATTGATGTACCTTGCACCCACCCGCGTTAATTTGACCATGGCTGAAGAGCGCTACCCTAAAATACAATTTTCATCCACGCGTGATCATTGATGCCCTATGCTTCGTTGCATAAATTTAATTAACGAAGCGCCATTGGGCGTTAGTATAACCTATGCTAAAATGAAATAATTTTTAAATACCCCAGTCATTGCCATGCTAGAAAGCGATCGTATCATCAGTGTACAACCTATTTCACCAGAAGATGTGTTCGATCGCGCCATCCGTCCGCTACAGCTTGACGAATACATCGGTCAGAACGAAGTACGCTCACAAATGCGAATTTTTATCGATGCAGCCATCAAACGGCAAGAACCGCTTGATCACGTTCTCATTTTTGGCCCTCCTGGTTTGGGAAAAACGACTTTAGCCAACATTGTCGCCCATGAAATGGGGGTGAATCTTCGTCAAACCTCCGGGCCAGTGTTGGAACGGGCAGGGGATATTGCTGCTATATTGACCAATTTACAGGCCAATGATGTTTTATTTATTGATGAAATTCATCGCCTTAGCCCTGTGATTGAAGAAATTTTTTACCCCGCCATGGAAGAGTACAAACTTGATATTATGATTGGCTAGTGGCCTGCGGCACGTTCAATTAAATTGGAATTGCCGCCGTTTACGTTGATTGGCGCAACCACCAGAGCCGGGGCTTTGACGTCGCCATTGCGTGATCGTTTTGGAATTGTGCAGCGTTTAGAATTTTATTCTGTGGATGATTTAACCCATATTGCACAACGATCAGCTCGATTATTGCAGGTTAAAACCGAGCCACAAGGCGCTAAAGAAATTGCGGTCCGCTCTCGAGGCACGCCACGCATTGCCAACCGTTTGTTGCGGCGCGTGCGGGATTACGCTGAAATCAAAGGCAATGGCATCATTACCGATGAGATTGCCCGGCTTGCCTTGGAAATTGCTGGCTATTATTGAACGTTTTGCGGGCGGTCCCGTAGGTCTTGATAGCGTTGCAGCAGCAATCGGTGAGGAAAAAGGCACCATTGAAGACGTGTTAGAGCCTTACCTCATTCAGCAAGGATTTTTGGTGAGAACAGCCAGGGGTCGCATGGCGACCTCCCTGGCTTATCAACATTTCGGACTGCCGGTGTTGGAGAACCCATAACGTTATGGAAATAAGTAAGAGCCATGTTGCTCAGTACCGTGTTTATTTTGAAGACACTGATCAAATGGGTGTTGTCTATCATGCCAATTTTTTATGTTTTTTTGAACGTTCGCGCACCGAGATGCTGCGAAATAGTGGATTTTCTTTGAATACGATGGCAATATATGGTACACATTTTGCAATTTACGATATACATATTCGCTATATATACCCAGCGCGATTAGACGATTTATTAACCATCACCACGCATCTTCAGGGAAAACGTGCATGCAGTTTAATGTTTAAGCAAACAATGCATAATCAGGCAGGCAACTTATTAAGTGAAGCAGACGTTGAAGTCGTGTGTGTTGACCAACATTTAAAACCAAAACGGTTATCAAGTATACCATTTGTCGATATTGGAGGAAGTGAACATGGGTAGTCATGCCAGTGTATTAGGGTATTTTTTACAAGCTGGTTTTGTTGTAAAAATGGTCATGATGTTGCTATTGGCAGCATCCGTGGTGTCGTGGACTTTGATTATACAAAGGGCTTGGTTTTTTAAACAAAAAAAACAAAATTACGACGCATTCAATCGGCGTTTTTGGGGCAGCACGGATCTTAGTAAATTGTACGCCGATGTCGATAGCAACGTGGAAGATCGGCATGGTTTGGCGGCGATTTTTCATGCCGGTTTTAAAGAATTCATGCGCACCCGTGGCCATGGCCCTTTGGTACTTGAGCCGATACAACGCGTGATGCAAATCAGCCATTCAAAAGAAGCGGAACATTTGGAGCAGCATTTGCCTTTATTTGCTTCCGTGGGATCATTAGCCCCGTATGTTGGATTGTTTGGGACGGTCTGGGGGATTATGACGTCATTCCAAGCATTAGGCCAAGCGCAACAAGCCACTATTGCAATGGTGGCACCTGGTATATCAGAGGCTTTGGTGGCAACGGCTCTGGGGTTGTTTACTGCTATTCCCGCTGTTATTGCCTATAACCGCTACAGCACCCGTGCAAATGCGTTGTTGAATCGTTATGACTTGTTTCAAGAAGAGTTAGTGGCCTTGATCGAAGAACAAACGGTTAGGGGATAATTGAATGCTTAGAAAAAAAACGCCACGCAAAAGCCCAATTGCAGAAATAAATGTCGTGCCCTATATCGATGTGATGTTGGTATTATTGGTGATTTTTATGATAACGGCCCCCATTTTAACCCAAGGGGTGACCGTGGATTTACCGAAAGCCGCCAGCGCATCCTTAAAAGCGGCCGATAGAGAGCCCATCATTGTCTCTGTCAATCGTGACGGCGATTTCTTTTTAAACATCAGTGCTACGCCTGAGTTACCCATGGCTGCACAGCCACTCGTGGTGCGGGTCGCCGCCGAATTAGAATTAGCACGTCAATCCAAACAAGCCCTCAATGTATTGGTGAAAGGCGATCAAGGCGTGCCTTATGGCAAAGTGGTCGCGGCCATGAGTTTACTCAAACAAGCGGGTGCTGAGCAAGTGGGTCTTTTGACGGATTCTGCTGACAACGCTGAGGAGAATCGAGGATGATGCTCTCACGTAGCTATAAAACGGCATTTGTTGGAGCCATTGCCCTCCACCTTTCCATTGTGGTGTTGTTATTGTCTGATCATTCCAGTGCTCGTCCAGTGCTGACGCCAGAAGTAAAAAATGAAGGCAATCAAATTCAGGCGGAAGTGGCACCGCAGCAAAATCAAGCGGTGAAAGCTGTTAGTGTGGACAGTCAAGAAGTGATGAAAGCGGTTAATCAATTAAAACAAGAGCGTCTTCATCAACAACAAGCCGAAGTGAATCGGCAGAAAGCTTTGGCGCAGCAAGCGGAAATGGCGAAACAGCAACGTATTGCAGAGCAGCAACGCTTAGAAAAAATAAAAAATGAAGCGGCCAAGCTGGCCATTGCCCGGCAAAAACAAATGCAGGAAGAGCAACAACATTTAAAACAATTGGCACAACAAAAAATAGAGCAAGAAAAACACCTTGCTGAAATGAAACAGCAGCAAGTGCAATTGCAAAAACAACAGCAGTTGGAGGCACAAAAGTTAGCGGAATTAACCAAGAAAAAAGCCGAAGAACAAGCGCGGGCAGAACAAGCTCGTGCTGAAAAAGCCAAGGCAGAATTGGCGCAAAAACAACAAGCAGCTGCTCAGCAAGCGGCAGCGGATGCTGCAAAAAATGCTAAAATTGCGGGTGAGGTTGATAAGTACAAGGCATTGATTATTAATGCTATTAGCCGTCAATGGATCTTGCCGGAAAATGCGGACAGCAACATGTCCAGCCAATTTCGAATTCGTTTAGCGCCCAATGGTGCGGTGCTGGAAGTGAGTCTGATGCGTAGCAGCGGCGATGCCATTTTGGATCGATCGGCGCAAGCAGCAATTTACAAAGCGTCTCCGTTGCCTGTACCAACAGATGCGACCACATTTAATTTATTTCGAGACATTAGTTTAACCGTCCGACCAGTAAACGCTAGGGGGTAATGGGTATGAAATTTTTTATTGCAGCGTGTTTGCTGCTGATGACCGGAGCGTCTGCAGCGTTGGATCTGGAGTTAACCCAAGGCATTAACGCGGCATTACCGATTGGTATTGATGCATTTGGTGGCAGCAGTCAGGCACAAAATTTAGTGGGTGTCATTGATAATGACTTGCGTTTATCTGGCCAATTTAAAATTATTGCAGGCAGCCAGGGGTTGGAAAATCCGGGTGTGGGGTATTGGCAACGGGCGGGTGCGGACAGTGTTTTAACGGGGAAAATTAATCGATTAGGCGGTGATCGCCTTGAAGTGAGCTATGAACTCCTAGATGCCGCAGCACAAGGGCGCTTGTTGTTGTCAAAGAGCTACCAAATCAATGACAATCAACTCCGATCATTGGCGCACCATATCAGTGATGAAGTTTATGAAAAACTCACTGGGGAACGTGGAATTTTTTCGACACGCATTGCCTATATTCTTGTGCGTCGCAGCCCAGGAAAAACGCAATATTCATTGGAAGTCGCGGATGCAGACAGCAGCAATCCTCGCAGTTTGTTGGTTTCGTCAGAGCCTATTATGTCACCCACCTGGTCTCCTGATGGCAAGCAAATTGCTTATGTTTCGTTTGAAAAAAAGCGTGCACAAATTTTTAATGTCAGTGTGGCGTCAGGGCAACGGCGATTGCTAACGGATTTCCCGGGGATTAATGGCGCACCGTCTTGGTCGCCTGATGGGCGTCAACTGGCTGTTGTTTTGTCCAAAGGTGGAAGCCCTAAAATTTACAGCGTTGATCTCTCCAGCGGTGCAATGAAGCAACTCACGTTTGGTGGTGCTATCGATACGGAACCACGTTTTGCACCGGATGGCCGCTCTATTTTATTCACATCGGGCCGAGGTGGTTCGCCACAAATTTACCGTTTATCCGTGGCTGACGGTTCAGTGGCGCGGGTAAGCTATGACGGTAACTACAACGCACGCGCCTCTTACACTCCGAATCAGCAAAACATCGTCATGTTGCACCGTGAGGATCGACAATTTAACATTGGTGTGCAGAATGTGGCGAGTGGTCGTATTACGCCATTGACCGATTCGCAAATGGACGAATCTCCTACTGTGTCACCCAACGGCCGATTGATTTTATACGCGACGCACTACCAAGATAAAGGTGTATTGGCCATTGTCTCCTTGGATGGACGCATAAAGATGCGTTTACCATCAAGAGATGGTGATGTGCAAGAACCTGCGTGGTCACCGTATTTAGGATAATAACGACACGATCAGAGCTGCGACTGTCAAGGAGCGGAAATTTTGGCAAACAGAAAATTTCCGCTTTATTTAATCGAATGGATTGCAATGCATAAAACACGATGGATCATCAGTTTGCTCTGCTTTAGCCTCTCCACACCGTTGTTCAGCTGGAACGCCATTGGACATCGATTGATTGCACAAATTGCTTATGAGCACCTCACGGTCGATGCAAAAGAAATGTTTAAAAAATACAACCATCGGCAAGTGCACGGCCATCCTGAGAGTTTTCCTACAGCAGCGGTTTGGCTGGATCATTTGTACCGCAGTGAATTGGCATCGATTCGCTCTTTTCATTACATTGATATTCCTTTTTCATCGGACGACTCTCCGCTCGTAAAAGCGAACGAAGTCAATGCCGTTTGGGCGATCAACATGGCGACTTTTTGGCTGCTAAATCCCAATGCAACTGATATTGAAAAAGGGATTGCGCTGCGAATTTTATTGCATGTAGTCGGGGATGTGCACCAACCTTTGCACACCATCTCCAATTACAGTCAACAATTCCCTGCGGGTGATCATGGTGGTAATTTATTACGGCTAGGTAAAAACAAAGTGGCTAATAATCTTCATTCCTATTGGGACAGAGGCGGAGGATTGCTATTAAGCAAAGCCTATAAACGTCCTGGTAAAATAAGACGAATGGCGAAAGCGCTCGCCCAACGTTGGCCATGCGATTGGCGCTCACTCGATAAAACGCCTCAACATTGGGCTGAAGAATCGCACATGCTTGCTTTGCAAAAAGCCTACAATCTGCCCCCCAGTGCAACGCCTGACACGTTGTATCATCAGGTGGTGCGAGATACCTCCGAACAGCGCATTGTCCTGGCGGGTTGTAGGTTAGCAGATTTATTAAACCGTATTTCTTATAAAAATGTAAAAAAAATTGATTCCGTGCGAACGGCACTGAGTTAACGACTAAAATAATTTCGTTAGCCAAGTTAGTGGTTTCTGAACAGGTATGCCCAAATCCATTAGGCCACACCACATTTTTGCGCTGCAAAGTCAGACAGATGCTATACTTCAACACATAGTCTCAATAAAAAGGTGTATTATGATCAATTTCAACACAATACAAGAGGATCTTGATGAAGGGGAAAAAGCAGCACTTGAACTTATTTGTAGCATAAGAGAAATACAGGGTCGTTCCTTACCGCCGCAAGACTGCAGGATGATGCCAAGTGTTCGTCAGTTACTTCCGTTGTTTGAATCCACTTGTTCTAGTCTAGATAAAAAACGAGAAGAGCAGCACCTTTCTTCGAGAGACGAAGGCACTTTTTGCTATTTAATTTCAATATTAGAGTCAAATGGTATTTGCGAGCGTACTCTATTTCGAACTATATCTATAAAAGATTTAAAAGACTACTTGGACACGCTACCTGAAGAACAATCCATTTTCTCACTTTTTAATTCAGAATCCACGAAACAAGCCTTGAAAAATTACATAAAGGATATTCCTCCTGAAGCATCGATAGCTGTTGAAGGGCTTAAAATTTGTCGTGCAACGATTAAAAAAAACCTGCAAAAGGCCGACAAGGCCACCCTAGAAATTTTTAGGGAAATCGATAAAAGAGCAGACGTCCCTGGAGCTCATCATTCAAAACAAGCTAATCCACGATAATTATATTTCATAATTTTGTTATTTAACTGCGCATATTATAAATATTTAGCGCGAACTTCGCTTTCCATAATTTTTAGCAGAGGTCGATCAAAACTGGCTGCTGTAAGGCCATTCAATTGCACACAAAAGAGATTTGACCATTTCGTTCGAGGGTTGCTTCTTTTATAGTGCTGATGCTGTCCAGGCTAAGCTGTATTCTCATTGCTTGTAAAATATCATGCGGGGTTAGGCGACAACAGCGCATATTTTTTTCAATGAATTTACCGTTTTTAACGATACACATTTTTTCGCCTTTGATGTATCTGCCTAACCAATGGCTTTTATAGGATAAATAAGCGAGAAATCGATGGATAGCCACGATGAACCCACACACAATCATCGAAGGAATCAGTGGAATATTATTGACGATGCCTTCGCCTAATATTGCACCAAGAATAATATAAATTATAAAATCTAAAGGAGAGTGATCACCAAAAATTCGCGATGAATTTGCTCTAAAGAGAACTATGGCATAGAGAGTGATGACGATGCCTCGCAGATAAAGCCCGTAATCAAACACTTCATTCAAACATAAAATTTTATCCATGGGCTTTCCATGAGAAAAACGAAACTGTTCTAGAACCTGCTCTCCCGTGGTAATCCGAGAAAGCAGGCATGGCATTATGGTTTTTGCAACGATTCCATGATTGCACCTAGAAAACGGG
>CAZGKX010000013.1:21904-24198 GCA_964525945.1 uncultured Legionellaceae bacterium | reverse complement strand
ACCGCTTTATCATTGCTGCTCACCACGCCTTGGTATAAACGTCCCACAGCAAGAATTGCGACCATAGGGGGGACAATGATTGGGCTGGCGAAACGACCGGCAAATTTCCCAAAATTAGATAAAGTGATTGTTGCGCCTTTTAACTTATCGGCTGGCACGGCACGCTCACGTACAGCCTGCTTGTATTCATTAATGATCTGCCGTAAAGCGGTGTCTGAATGTTCAGCAACATTATGAATAACGGGTACGAAAAGTCCTTCGTCGCTATCCATGGCCAAGCCTAAGTGCACTTCTTTAAAGCATTTACGGGCACCGTGGGCTGTATCAAACCAGGCATTTAATGCAGGTTCTTGTTGGCAAGCATAATGAATTGCTTGAATAAGTCGGATAGTGATGTCGGTGTTTGGGGACCAGCATTCAATGTCAGCTTCATCAAAGATACCCACAGGAACAACATCGCGATGGGATTGAACCATACTGTTCAACATGGCTCGACGCACTCCACGCAATGCTTCAAAACCTTCGGGGGGCTGCGCGTTTTTACTGGCTTGGCGCTCCACATCTTCTCGCGTAATAAAACCTTGGTCACCGGTTCCTGACAGTGTGTTTAAATCCACATTTAATTTTTTTGCGAGCATGCGAACTGCGGGTGTACTTTTTGCGCGTGCAGAATTTGTTTGCGCGGAGCCAACAACAAAGTTATCTTCACTGATCTCCGTGCTTTCTTCCAAATTGCCAACGACAGTGCCTTTGTCCACTCGCGGTTGTGCTTCTGCTTCAAAAGCGACCAGTGGCTCTCCCGTTTTGATCACATCACCTGGTTTACCATATAATTTAACAATGGTGCCACTTTGGGGGCAGGGTACATCAACCACTGCTTTTGCTGTTTCCATGGATGCTAAAGGTTGATCGAGTTTGACTGTATCGCCTTCTTTGACAAACCATTCATGAATTTCAGCATCGGGCAGACCTTCGCCTAAGTCGGGTAAATTAAATATATTCATTATTGCTCCATTAATCCAAGAACACTTGTTTTGATACGCGCTACGCTGGGTAGATAGTGTTTTTCCAATTGAAAATAAGGCATCACTACGTCATAGCCTGTTACACGCTGCACCGGCGCTATCAGTGATGACATGCAATTTTCCATGATTTGAGCGGAAATTTCTGCCCCAACCCCACAGGTTTTTGCACCTTCATGAACGATGATACAACGGCCTGTTTTTTCCACAGAGGCTAAAATTGTTTCCATGTCCAGCGGTTTGATGGTCGCGACGTCAATCACTTCACAAGAAATTCCCTCTTGTCCTAATTGTTTTGCGGCTTGCAGGGTTTCATGCATGCTTGCTCCCCAGCTGATAAGCGTGACATCTTCACCGGCTTGCAACGTAAAACATTTCCCCAGGGGCAACGCTTCGCCATTGTCAGGAACAGGTTGTTTGACCAAACGGTAAATGCGTTTTGGTTCTAAAAAGATGACAGGATCAGGGTTACGTATTGCCGCGAGCAATAGCCCATACGCTCGTTTAGGAGAAGAAGGGATGACCACTTGCAACCCCGGAATATGGGCAAACAATGCTTCTGTGCTTTCCGAATGATGTTCGGGCGCGCGAATGCCACCGCCAAAAGGGGCACGGAATACAATGGGGCAATGCAAGCGTCCGCGAGTACGATTTCGCATACGTGCCGCGTGAGAAATGATTTGGTTCATCGCTGGGTAAATAAAGCCCATGAATTGAAATTCTGCTACAGGTTTTATGCCTTGGGTTGACATACCGACGGCAAGACCCGCAATCATGGATTCGGCCAAAGGTGAATCAAAAACGCGATGTTCACCAAATCGTTCTTGTAAACCTTGCGTGGCGCGAAATACCCCCCCATTTTTACCGACATCTTCACCAAAGACTACCACATCTTCATCGTTGGCCAACTCATAGGCAAGTGCTTGCGTTACTGCTTCAACCAAAGTTATATCAGCCATGAGCAACTTCCTCCATTGCAATAGCACGTTGCTCAGCTAAATAATCAGGTAACGTTGCGTAATGATAATCAAAAATACTGGAAATGGGTTGAGCAGGGCGATTTAAATAATCGTCAACCGCTTGTTGAACTTCTTGGGAGCAATGATCAAGCAATGCTTCTTCTTGCTGTGTGTTCCAAAGATTTTGTTGCAAAAGGTAGGTTTTAAATCGCTCAATAGGTTCTTCCAGCAGCGCTTTATCCACTTCGTTTTTCGGCTGATAACGGGTGGCATCGTCAGCTGTGGTGTGATCGCATAAACGATAAGTAAGAGC
>CAZGKX010000013.1:0-21894 GCA_964525945.1 uncultured Legionellaceae bacterium | reverse complement strand
AAGAGCTTCTATCAAGGTAGGCCCTTCCCCACGCCGTGCTTTTTCAATCGCATTACCCACGACAAGTCGCATGGCCAGAATATCATTGCCATCCACTTGCAACCCCGCAACACCCGCTGCTATGGCTTTTTGAGCGATGGTTTGTGTAGCGGTTTGTTGATTGATATTGACAGAAATAGCCCATTGGTTGTTGTTGACAACAAATACAACAGGAAGTTTCCATACGCCAGCCACGTTCATTGCTTCGTAAAAATCACCTTCGGATGTCCCGCCTTCACCGATACAAACCACCGCTACATTAGGTTGTTGGCGGTGTTTGAAGGCAAAGGCCGCGCCAGCTGCATGCAGGCATTGGGACGCGATGGGTACGCAAATGGGGAAATCTTTGGAGTTGCAACTGAATTGGCTGCCTCTTTCATCGCCACCCCAATAGGCTAAAATTTCAGACATTTTAACGCCGCGTTGAAATTGTGCTGCATAGTCTCGGTAATAAGGAACAAACACATCGTTGGCTTGCATTGCATGCCCTATGGCTGTGGAAATCGCTTCTTGACCATTGATAGGAGCATAGGTTCCCATTTTACCGGTTCTTTGCAAAGCGATGGCTTTTTTATCAAAGGTACGTGTACGCACCATGGTTTTGTACAGGTCTTTTAAATTGGTTTCATTGGCGAAATCGGGCAGCTCAGAACAAAGTTGACCTTTATTATTAAGCACCTGGGTATAGGGTATTTCAAAGCGAGCAACAATAGTTGTCACGGCTTATCTCCTTTAAGCAGTTTTGGGTGATAGAATACCTATATTTTTTTATAAAAACCAGCGCTCTTCTGCAGTTGTGTCTTGCAAATTCATGAATTTGTATGAAAATGAAATGGCTTACCATTTTTGCTAGGAATGGTTAACTGGTTTTTGTCTTTTCCCTACGAGCGAGTATTTTTTTTGACATCTTTAACGGTTTATCCTTTGCAATATTCGAACGATCTCATTGAACGTTATCAAGCATTAAAGCATCTGCCTGATTTTGTAATGCTTGAAAGCAGTGATAAGGTAAGAGGGCGCTATGATATCGTCACCGCCTTGCCTTATGATGAATTTAAAATTAACCGAAATTCGCCCTCTTATTACGAGGAATTTTGTCAATTTCAGCGACGGCTGAAGACGACGCCATCGTCCTCTGCGTTCCCTTTTCAAGGGGGAGCGATTGGTTATATTTCATACGATTTAGGCGCACTCCTTTTAGGCGTTCATTCCACACCTCATCCCTTGTTGTCTGATATGCCTTTGCTTGATATGCGCTTTTACGATTGGGCTATCATTGCTGATCATAAAACCAAAACCGTTGATCTGGTTACCCCTTATCAACAAAAAAATACGAAGGATATTGTTCGCGAGGTGATAGCGTGCTGGCAATCTAAACACCGTTCCTCTTCATTTCAATTGCTGACAGGATTCCAACCTTTAATCACTCAAACCGAATACCAACAAGGTTTTGCAATGGCTCACGCTGCGATCAAAAAGGGGCGGGCTTACCAAATAAATTTTACGCAACCGTTTATGGGGCAATTTGAAGGGGATGCGTGGGAAATGTACAAGCGTGTCCGGCAGAACAATCCTGTTCCTTTCGGTGCTTATATCCAAAGCAATGATTTTGAGTTACTGAGTTTTTCTCCAGAACGGTTTATCTGTATCGAGCACGGGCATATTTTGGCCTCACCCATTAAAGGTACGGTAGGACGCTCATTGGATCCCGTGCAAGATGAACATTATAAGCAAATACTGATGGCCAGTGAGAAGGATCGTGCTGAAAATGTCATGATCGTGGATTTGTTCCGCAACGATTTGAGTAAATATGCCATTCCCGCCAGCGTCCAGGTGACTGCTCTGTGCGAAGTCATGAGTTTTAGTGCGGTCCATCATTTAGTAAGCACTATTGAAGCGCAATGCCGGGAGGGCATTGTACCGCTTCAAGTGTTTGAAGGTTGCTTTCCGAGTGGCTCGATCACCGGTACCCCAAAACGCGAAGCAATGCATATCATTGATGAGATCGAGCGCTATAGTCGGGGGGGGTATTGTGGAAGTATTGGCTATTTTTCGAACCATGGTCGTATGGATATGAATGTAGCAATACGCACAGTAACTGCCCTGCATGGTTCGCTTTACATGGGAACAGGTGGGGGAATTGTCATGGATTCCATTTGTGAAAATGAATACCAAGAGTGCTACATTAAAATCGCGGCAATCACCAAAAATTGCTATTAAGGCGCAAGCTGGTTCATGGTTCGCCAAGGGCATGGCGAACCATGAATCTGCAAATTTTCTACTCTTTAAGCGCTCGTCTTAATATTTTACCGACATTGGTTTTAGGGAGTTCGGGGTAAAATTCAACGATTTTGGGAATTTTATACGCCGTCAAATGTTCGCGGGAATAGGCAATCACATCGCTTGCGGTAAGCGTTGGGTCACGCTTAACAATACAAGCTTTTACTTTTTCACTGCTGTCTTCATCCCGTACACCAATCACACCAACTTCCAAGACACCGGGCATTTGACTGATGACTTGTTCGACTTCATTTGGATAAACATTAAAGCCTGACACAAGGATCATGTCTTTGATTCTATCGACGAGGTAAATAAAACCCTGCTCATCGAATCTTGCTACATCGCCTGTGCGTAGATAGCCATCTGGCCAAAACACCAGATCCGTTTCATCTTGACGTTGCCAATACCCGGCCATAACCTGAGGACCTTTTACGCAAAGTTCACCTTTGGTTCCACTCGAGACTTCGTTCCCAGATTCGTCACGGATGGAGATATTGGTGGAAGGCAGAGGCAAGCCAATGCTGCCATTGTATTCTTTTAGTGACATGGGGTTTATGGTAACGGCAGGACTTGTTTCCGTTAACCCATACGCTTCTAAAATAGGGGATTTGGTTTTTTCTTGCCAAAGTTTCGATACACTTTTTTGCAATGCCATGCCCCCCGATAACGATAATTTTATTTTGGAGAAGTCAATTTCACTGAATTTTGAATGATGAAGAAGGGCATTGAAGAGGGTGTTTACTCCCGTTAACGCAGTAAACTGAGTGTTTTTTATCTGATCAATAAACTGAGGGAGATCACGCGGGTTTGTGATTAAAATATTTTTAGCACCTGCTTTGAAAAAGGTTAAACAATTCGCTGTGAGAGAAAAGATATGATAAAGCGGGAGGGCCGTCACAATAATGTCATCACAACCAACGTTCAAAGGAGCTATCCACGATGAGGCTTGTAAAATATTGGCAATCATATTGCCGTGCGTAAGCATGGCGCCTTTGGCAATACCTGTGGTGCCGCCTGTGTATTGAATAAACGCAATATCATCATGGTGCAATGCAACGGGTTCAAAACAGCTTTGCTTGCCTATCTTTAATGCTTCATTAAATGTGACGGCTTGGGGGATGTGGTAAGGTGGAACAATTTTTTTAATGTATTTGACAACGGCATTCACAAGAATCCGCTTGATAAAAGGGAACACATCCCCCAATTCGGTGATGATCACATGTTTTAGAGCAGGCATTTTGGGCAAAGCGTTTTGAACCGTTTTCGCAAAATTAGCCATGACTAAGATGACTTCCGAACCCGAATCATTCATTTGATGAATCAATTCGTCGGTTGTGTAAAGAGGGTTGGTGTTGACCACGATATAGCCGGCACGAAGAATGGCAAAAAGGGCAATCGGGTATTGCAATAAATTAGGCATCATTATTGCAACACGCGCTCCTTTTTTTAAACCCAGTTGTTGTAAATAACTGGCAAATTGCGAGCTGAGTTGATCCAACGCGTCATAGGTTAATGTGCAACCCATGTTTGAATAAGCAATATGATTTTTATATTTTTGGCAAGACTCAATAAATAATTCAGTCAAAGAAGAATAATCATTGATATTAATGTCATGAGGTACACCTTGATCGTAATGCTTCAACCACAATTTATCCACGCTTAGAGCCCTTCTGTTGTTTTTGTTGTTATTCTACAATATTTTATTTATTCGTGCTTAAGGGAGCAAGTTAATGTGGCCTACGCTCCTGTGACATGTTAATATTTCCAGAGTATAACTAAAAAACAAGGTGATGGGTACCGCAGCCATGACTGATAATTTATTGAAAACACAAGCATTTAAACTTAAAGGTCGGCTTTATACATTTACTGTATTGCATTTAATCGATCCTGATAAAGTTTTTTTTGAACAGCAGTTGAGTGAAATCGTTGCTAAAGCACCTAAACTTTTCGATAACACCCCGGTTGTTTTAGACTGTACTTCCGTGGTCGGTGAAAAAATTGATTTAACCTCATTGTGCCAATGCATGCGATTACATGGCTTGAGGCCTGTCGCTATTCAAGGAGGCAGTGCTTTTTTAGAGGTATTGGCTCAGTCTCTCGGGTTAGCGATATTAAATGCTTCCTCCAATCATGATAAGCCATTGAATGTAGTGACTGAGATTGCTGTGGATGAATCCACGGCCAAACCCTCAATTGCGACGAAAACCAAACTGGTTACAACGCCGATTCGTTCGGGCCAACAAGTGGTGAGCAAGGGCAGTGATTTGATTATTACTGCGGCTGTCAGCCATGGGGCAGAGTTGCTAGCTGATGGCAATATTCATGTTTATGGCGCGCTTCGTGGCAGAGCGCTGGCCGGCATTGCCGGGGATAAACTCGCTCGAATTTTTTGCCAGTCGTTGGATGCGGAATTAGTGTCCATTGCTGGATTTTATTGTTTGAGTGATGTGATTGTTCCGCAGACCGGACCATGTCAAATTTTTCTTCAGGATGATCGGATACAAATAGAGCCCTTATAATGTTCGATGCTGTTTTTATTTCCGATCTTCACCTCCATCCCGATGAAACGGTGATCACCGAACGATTTTTCCGATTCATGGCCTGGGCAGAAAACCACACGCGTTCGTTGTATATTTTAGGTGATTTCTTTCATGCTTGGCCCGGTGATGACGCATTGGATCCATGGAGCATGGCCATTGTCCAGCAATTGGCAACACTCACGGCCAAAGGCATTGATGTTTTTTTCATGGCTGGAAATCGTGATTTTCTGATTGGTCATCACCTGTTAAACCTGGCTGGCGTTAAACGACTCACTGAGCCAACCGTGATTGCCTTGGACAATAAACCGATTTTATTGGTGCATGGGGATCGGTACTGCACCTTGGATAAATCGCACCAATGGCTGCGCCGTGTGACTCGCAACCCCATTTTTTCATGGCTTTTTTTGCGATTAACTTACACTTTGCGCGATCGTATCGTCAATAAAATAAGGTACCATAGCCATACCAATCAACGTAAAACCAGCGCTGAAATGGATGTGGTACCAGCCGCTATGTTATCGCATATGCAGGCTTTGCAATGTCGAACCCTTGTTCATGGCCACACGCACAAACCAGGGTTGACCGTGCACGAATATCAAGGGGATACCTATCAACAATATGTGTTGAGCGACTGGGATGACGCCCCCCACATTTTGTGCTATGATAAGTCAAATAGTCTACATTATCATCTTTTTGGTGGGGAAGTATAATGGCAAATGATACAAATGATATAGATAACCGTTTAAAAAAGTCGTTGCAGAGAACAAGTGAGGAACTTGCCGAAGCGGATCTTATTGAAGCACAAAAAGAATTTCGACGACGTCACTACGAAATGAGATTATCAGACGAGGATGCTGCCTCTACAGAAGCATCAATGGAGGCAACAAAACACATTAAAAATCTTATGGAATGGTGTAACGAAGTTTTAAAACGCTCTGTGGCGGGTTATGAAAATTTCTCATCCGTTATGAGCTCAATGATCCCTGGATTATTATTGTTTGGAGAAATGACGGGCAGTTCCTTTAATTTGTTGACATTACCGGGTAAAGTTTTTGTGCCTTTAACCCGAGAGGCAGGGTATTGGATCACCGAGCCACTTATGGACATGGCGGGACGGGGTCTTGGTAAAATGGTGGGCAGTAAACCGGAAGTACCCATAGCGGCCTTGCGGTACTTTGTTGATTTAAATGCTAATGGTAGCTTGGCCGTGCATTCCCTGCATGGCAATATCGTGCGTGCTGATGGCAAAGAAATCACTTCCGAGCAAGAGATGCTCTTTGAAGAAGGTATTGCCGCTTGGCTTAAAACCACCGATAACGGTGCTTATAAAATACAACAGCGGCCCGATAAGTCTTATAATGTGATCCATAAAGATTCTGGTCGAAAATTGGACCGTGCCGAATTTTTAGCCTTGCGTGATGACGAAACACATGGCTTGAGCACGTTTATGGAAGCAAAATTTGATGTGTTGATGGAACAATTGGGTGAAAAACCTGAAACACCAAAGCCAAGGATGTAGACAAATAGAATAGGTCTGCGTACCATCATAAGGACTTCAATCAAAAGGTTTACCATGGATAAAAAACCAGAAACGGATTTGTCGGCTTGGCTCTCCACCTATGGACTGGTAACCGCTGAACGAATTCTCGAGCGGTTCCATATCCATTTGACGCACGACGAATTGGTTGCATCCGTAAATAACCCCCACAGCTTGCCTTTCTTATTGTTACGCGTGCCCTTAAAAAACGTGTTTAATGGTATTATTTTAGGTCAAGCAAAAGATTATCAAACGTACGCACAAAAATTATTTGTGGATTACTTGCTGTCCGGGGAGGGGAGCAAGGAGCCGGATTCACCGGGTGCGACCGTGCGAGAAGATTTGGAGAATGATCGTATAACCCTTATCGCTATGGCAGAAGAATTTACGGCTATAGAATACAGTCACCAAAAGCTTATTTCCGAAAGCCAAACGGCATTGACTGCAGTTGCAAAAGAGTTGCCGCAAGCGTTACAAACCATTTCTCAACAACAACAATTTGCTATTGAAGGCATATTGGCCAATTTTATTGAGCAAACAGAAATGATGAACACCGATTTAAGAAATTACCGCAGTTTGTTCTACAATCTTATTTTGCGGGTCACTGATTTATTTAAATTATTGACCGATTACCGCCCCGATTTAAACAAACAAATGGAGAATCGTTCTTCGCTTCACTTTGATGCTAAAATTGGCGAAGAGTCATCGCATTAAAAAATAATTCCCAGCACCACTTTTCGCCCTTCGCCCAACAACACATTAAAGGTGCGGGCAGCAGCGCCGATGGACATGGATTCCAAGCCAATACGGTGTTTTGATAAATAGGTCGAAGCTGCCATTGGAGGATAAACACTCAGTTGGTTATGCCCCAACAACAAAATTTCTGGTTGCAAAGCAACAATGGGCGCTAAATGTTCTAAATCAAGCTCTTTCAAACCATGAATGTCCCACTCCATAATGGCTGCTTTGCTGATCAATACACTGCGTTGGTAACTTGTTTGGTTCACAAGGATTTGGGTGTCACTGTAAGACTGGATGGAATGGGGATCTGTTGTTTCTCTGCTAATATGCATAGTGTTTATCCGCTCGCTGCTTTATACTTCGCACAGTATACCATAAGGGTTGAAGAATGGATGTTGTGACAAATTCGGACATCAGTGCGTTGCCTGAAAAGTGCACTATGATTCCACATTATGGCAATTATTACCATCATGTATTGCATTGCTTGGGCTATCCAAATGAGAAACCACCGGTTGCTGATTTATTACGAACCTACCATGGTTTGAACGGGAAATGGTTTATTGTTTCTCCCGTATTTTGGCAAGCCACCCATAACGATGCCATGATCATGGCAGCGGGCTCCTCGTTGCACTTAACAGAACAAGACTCACGTTTGTGGTTTACAGCGCTGTCTGATTTTGTGCAGGAAGATAACATTTCTTTAATCTATCACGATGCGCACACATGGCTCATGCAAGTGCCTAAGCATTCGCTTTTGAATGCGAAACCCGTTCATCAGTTGCTGCATCAATCGTTGACGCCCCACTTAAAACAACTCGATCCCGAACTATATTGGCAGCGTTTGCTCACTGAAATTCAAATGCTGTTCAGTGCCCATTCTCTGAATCAATCACGTGGCGCTTTGCCCATTAATGGTGTGTGGGTTTGGGGAGATGGTTTGTTGAATTTGCTCTCCAACAAGATCCTGCTTTGTGATGACCCAGAAACGCACCGTTTAGCCATGCTTTTGTCTAAAAATGTGCATTATTTAAAAGAAAAACCACGTTTTCCCAACGATAGCTTGTACTTGAATGCTCAACATTCCCTGGAAAGTTTGCAAACGAAATTGCAGAATCACAACAACCGTTGGTATTGGAATAATATGGCTTATTGCAATGCATCAAAACCTTGGTGGAAACGAACATGGAGATAAGCGAAATATGCTGGTAAAACAACGGCCGTTGCCTGTCATAAAGAATGATTTGTCCACTTTTCACCCTGTTTTACAACGTTTGTATGTGGCGCGCGGTATAGACGATGCCGCTCAAGTGGATAAACGCTTGCAAACGTTGCTGCCATTTCATGCCTTGATGGGCATTCGCGAAGCATGCGAGCGCTTGGAAAAGGCCTTGCGAGCTCAACATCGCATTTTAATTGTCGGTGATTTTGATGCCGATGGCGCAACGTCAACCGCACTTGCTATGAGCGCATTGCGTACTTTTGGGGCCAAACATGTTGAGTTTTTAGTTCCCAATCGTTTTGAATTCGGTTATGGCTTAACGCCCGCTATTGTGGATGTGGCTAAAAAATGGCATCCCGATTTGATCATTACGGTCGACAATGGCATTGCCAGCATGGATGGTGTGGATCGAGCCAATCAATTGGGAATTGATGTGTTGGTTACCGATCACCATTTGCCTGCAGAGTCTTTACCGAATGCTTGTGCTATTGTTAACCCCAATCAAGTGGGGGATCTTTTTCCCAGCAAAGCGATTGCCGGTGTGGGGGTGATCTTTTACGTGATGCTGGCATTGCGGCGACATTTGGTCAACATGAACTGGTTTATTGAGCAACAATTGGCTGCACCCAATATGTCTCAATTTTTAGATTTGGTGGCATTAGGTACCATTGCGGATGTGGTTCCTCTTGATCAAAACAAT
This sequence comes from uncultured Legionellaceae bacterium, assembly GCA_964525945.1. Taxonomy (GTDB): domain Bacteria; phylum Pseudomonadota; class Gammaproteobacteria; order Legionellales; family Legionellaceae; genus CAZGKX01. The sequence goes on along the minus strand of CAZGKX010000013.1, from coordinate 12,838 downwards.
CGTATTTTGGTCCATCATGGTTTGGAACGTATTCGCCAAGGACTTTGTCGACCAGGTATCCGCGCCTTGATTGAAATCGCAAGCAAGCGATGTGAGCACTTAAGAGAAAGTGATTTAGGTTTTTCTGTTGCCCCGCGGTTAAACGCCGCTGGGAGGCTGGATGATATGTCTCTTGGCATTGACTGCTTGTTAAGTGCTTCACTTGAAGAAGCGCACGCATTAGCCTCGCAATTGGATGAGTTAAAAACCGAACGGAGAACAAATGATACTCACACGACAGACCCCACTTTGCTCGCCTTGACGGCCTTGTCTTTGCAGGAAACGGCAGTCAGTTTGCCCATTGCACTGTGTTTGTTTGAGCCATCTTGGCACCAAGGCGTTATTGGAATTTTAGCCGGAAGAATGAAAGAACGTTATCATCGTCCAGTGATTGCTTTTGCAGCTGCTGGTGAAATGGAATTAAAAGGTTCTGCCCGTTCCATTGCGGGTTTGAACATCAGGGATGTGCTGGCCGCTATAGACAAAGACCACCCTGGACTTATTGTTAAATTTGGTGGCCATGCAATGGCTGCAGGATTAAGTTTACACCCTCAATCTTTTGCCGCGTTCAAACAGGCATTCCTTTTGGAGGTCAATAAACACCTTGATGTTTCGCAATGTGTGGGTGAAATATTAAGCGATGGTTCCTTGCAACCCAGCGAATTAAACTTAAGTTTAGCCACGATTTTACAAAACGGAGGGCCTTGGGGGTCGCAGTTTTCTGAACCGATTTTTGATGATGTGTTTGAAGTGTTGGACCAACGCATTGTAGGGCAACACCATTTAAAACTAACCTTGATGCATCAACAAGGAGGAACGCCCATCGATGCCATTGCGTTTAGCGTTAATTTAAATGAGTGGCCCAATCATCGTGCGCGTTATATCCATGCGGCATATAAGCTGGACATCAATGTTTACCAGGGTAGAACACGTTTGCAATTGATGATTACGGCCCTGGAGCCTGTTGCCACTGAGCAGTGACAAACAAGCCTGGAGCAGGGTATCGGCTCTGTTTAGTTGTTTTTACGGCGTTTAATAAATCGTGCGATTGCTTGCACTACAAAACCAAGCATAAGCCAAGATAGAAAAGCATGACCAAGGCCATTGCCCATGAGTAAACTGGCCAATAGCCCACCTGCTAATAAACCCGTTAACATACCACCCATGCGAGGGCGAGGCATGGTCTTTGCCGTGGCACTTTTTTGGTAAGTATTGTGCGAAGCGCGTGAAGATGAAAACATTGACGAGCGCATGGAACTAAAACCGCGGCCTCCTCCAAATCGTCCTGCCGACGCCTCGGTGATAGCAAAACCGAACACCAAAAAAATCATAAGGGCACTAATTAAAACGCGATGCATTGTTTAATCCTTATTTAACGATAAAATACGTGCCATTATAACCCAATTTAAGTTTTTGCCGTGATGAATTATAAATATATTGTTGTATTGGTGCTTTTCTCTACCCAAGTTTGGTCGGCAAGCCACCATCCCCAAGATTTTTTACAGTCCATTGCGGGAAAGCCCGATGAGGGTGAGCAAATTGTTCAACATTATTGTGCAATGTGCCACGCTCAAAAACCCATGATTGAAGTGGGTGCGCCTAAAATTGGACAAGGCAAGGATTGGGATCCCCGTATTAAAGAAGGCATTGATCATTTATTTAAGCATGCCAATGAAGGTTACAATGCTATGCCGCCGCGAGGAGGTTGTTTTGAATGCACCGATAAACAGCTGATGCTTGCTATCTCGGCAATGTTACCTAAAGAAGGTTTATCAAAAAAACAACTGGATCATAAATAACACTTTAAGTTTATTATTTGCAAATAAAGCTAAACTTTTATTCAATCCGCCCGATACATAAGAAAAATAAGGAGGATTTAATAATGAAAAAATACCTAATGAGCGTTCCCATGTGTGTGTTGGTTGCATCTTGCGCATCCACTGGAGGAGGTACGGGTGGAACAGTGCCTATTGTCGATGATTCGGGCAATACGCATTACACCATGGACATGGCATCCGATCGAAAAGGCAGTAATTACTTCCCTGAAAAACGGGAAGCAACGGGTAAAAAAGTATTTATTTTTGACCCTAACGCAACCGCATGGGCTGCTTATGATGCTCAAGGCAACCGTGTTGAAACGGGTAGCGCGTCTGGAGGTAAAGATTTTTGTGAAGATGTGGGACGTCCTTGCCGTACGGTGACAGGTACTTATCATGTCTATTCCAAAAAAGGAGAAGACTGCACATCCAGTATTTACCCCATAGAAACCAATGGTGGTGCACGTATGCCGTATTGCATGCACTTTAATGGGGGGTATTCAATCCATGCTGCGTATGAGGTGCCTAACTACAATGCCAGTCATGGTTGTATTCGGGTGTTGCCCAGTGCTGCTAAATGGTTGAATGAAGATTTCATGGATGTGGGGACTACGGTTGTGGTCAAACCATACAATTACTAGAACAACACACGTTGATTTAAAATCAAAGCAGTATATTCATGTAGGGTGGGCAAAGCAAAGCGTGCCCACCGTGTTCGAAGAAGAGGTGATTGGACTATGCAAGGTGTTTTCGCAGCAAGGTGTTGATGAGCTCGGGATGGCCTTGCCCTTTTGTTTGTTTCATAATTTGACCGACAAAAAAACCTAACAACTTCTCTTTGCCAGCTTTGAATTCAGCCGCTTGTTGTGGAAAATTTGCAATCACGTTGATGACCAATGTTTCCAATTGACTGTTGTCGTTGATGGCTTGATAACCTTCGGCTTGGATGATTTCATCTATGCTGGCAGCGTTGCTCCATTTTTTTGCAAAAACTTGCTTGGCAAGGGCGGTGGATAGCGTGTTGTCGGATAAATGGTTTAACAGGCAGCCGAGTTGCTGCGCTGAAATAGGTGGAGCCTCAAACGTTAAATTATGTTCGTTCAATGCTGCCATGTAGGTGCCTTTTAACCAATTTAAAATTAATTTGGCTTTGGCTTTGGTGTGCTTTTTAACGGTTTCATAATAGTGAAATGCCACGAGGGACGATAATAAAAAATCCACTTCATCCACGGAAAGTCCATCTTCATGGGTTAAACGTTGTTTGATGGCAGCCGGAAGCTCAGGCATATTTGCTTTGATTTGCTCGAATTGGTCGGCATCAATGCGAATAGGCAATAAATCTGGATCGGGAAAATAGCGGTAATCGTTTTCAGTTTCTTTGTTGCGCATGGGATGCGTGGTGTTTGTTTCAGGGCAATAAAGGCGTGTTTGTTGCACTAGGGTTTGGTTTGTTTCCAAAAAATCTTGATGGCGTTGTTGTTCAAATAAAATGGCTTTTTCGATAAAACGAAATGAATTTAAATTTTTTAATTCCGTTCGAACACCTAATTTAGGGCTACCAGTGGGTTTTAACGATATATTGATATCGCATCGAAAAGAGCCTTCTTGCATATTGCCATCGCAAATACCCATAAAACGCAGCAATTGATGCAATGTTTTCAAATAGCAAACAGCTTCAGTGGCTGATGTTAAGCAGGGCGTGGTTACGATTTCGAGCAAGGGCGTACCTGCTCGATTTAAATCAATGCCAGTGTATAAAAAATGGGCGTCATGCAATGATTTTCCAGCATCTTCTTCCAAATGGGCTCGCTCAATGGTGACAATTTTTGATGAGTGGTCTGCTAAATGAATTTCGAGGGAGCCATTGCTGACAATAGGGCGCTGGTATTGACTGATTTGATAGCCTTTGGGTAAATCAGGGTAAAAATAATTTTTTCGTTCAAAATAAGACAGGTCATTGACGTCTGCATCAATGGCTAAACCAAATTGAATCGCCATTTCCACGGCTTTTTGATTTAACACGGGCAAAGTCCCCGGTAAACCCGCATCGATATAATGGGTTTGGGCATTGGCCAGTGCACCAAAACGAGTTGGGGCATTTGAAAACAACTTAGAATGAGTCTTTAACTGTGCATGCACTTCAATACCAATCACTGTATCCCATGTCATAATAAGGCTCCTTGGTACGCCATGTGCCAATGCGTGGTTTGTTGGTATTGATGCCCAACATTCAACAACAAATCCTCACTAAACGGTTTGCCCATGATCTGTAGGCCAATGGGCAAATGTTGTTCATTGAATCCTGCCGGGATAGATAACGCGGGTAAACCTGCTAAATTGGCGGCGACTGTAAATACATCGGCTAAGTAACGCTGAGTGGGATCCTGCAATTTTTCACCCAATGGGAAAGCACACGTGGGGGTTGTCGGGCCAAGAATGACATCAACCCTTTCGAGAGCTTGTAATAATTCATTTTGAATCATGCGTCTAATTTTTTGTGCTTTGACATAGTAATCATCAAAATAACCGGATGATAGAACATACGTGCCTGTCATAATGCGGCGTTTTACTTCTTGGCCAAAACCTTCACTGCGTGAATTTATAATTAAATCTTGCAATGAGTCCCCTTTTGAGGAACGGTGGCCAAATCGGATGCCATCATACCGGGATAAATTTGACGATGCTTCGGCGCAAGCAATCACATAATAACAAGGAACCCAGAGTGGTTGCAGGGGTAGCTCCAGAGCGATGATTTCTGCGCCTAGATCCTTGAAGACATCCACTGCAGTGGCGATGGCTTGCTGAATAGCTGGTTCGACACTTTGGTGAAAAAAACAACTGGGTAAACCGATACGAAGTTTTTTAATCGATTTGTTTAAAGCCGTACTGTAGTCGGGCACGGCGCAATTAACCGCCGTTGAATCCTGTTCATCGAAGCCTGCCATGATTTGTAAAATGAGGGCTAGGTCTTCAGCACTGCGAGCCATAGGACCGGCTTGATCAAGGCTTGATGCATAGGCCACCATACCAAAGCGAGAAACCCTCCCATAGGTTGGTTTAATGCCGGAAATACCGCAAAAAGCTGCGGGTTGACGGATGGAGCCACCTGTGTCCGAACCTGTGGCAAAAGGAATTAAACCTGCCGCTACGCTTGCGGCGGAGCCGCCCGAAGAGCCTCCTGGTGTGCGTGTTTGATCCCAAGGATTTTTGACCGGGCCAAAATAACTGTTTTCATTGGCAGAACCCATGCCAAATTCATCCATGTTCGTTTTACCGAGCACAATACCACCTTGTTTTGATAATCGATCAACAATGGTTGCATCGTAAGGGGGCACAAAATTCGCTAACATTTTAGACCCGCACGTGGTGGGCATGGACTGTGTGCAAAAAATATCTTTATGAGCGATGGGGATCCCAGTCAATAAAGGGGCTTGACCTTTTTGAAGTTGTAAATCTGCTTGATGTGCTTGGGCCAGCGCCTGTTCAGCGTCGATATGAATAAAAGCGTTTAATGCTTGCGCATCGTGGATGCGTTTTAAACAATGGGTGACCAAATCTACGCTGGACAATTCTTTATTTTGCAATGCTTGAATGAGTTGACTTAATGTTTGTCGGTGCATGAGTGGTTACCTCTCTATGACTTTAGGAACCAAATAAAGGTTGTCTTCAAACAAAGGGGCTATTTTGCTCAATTCTGAGTTATAGCTGGTATGTATAGCTTCATCACCTCTTAACCGTTGATGCAAATCAAGAGGATGAAGAAGTGGAACAATATCGCTGGTATCGATTTCACGTAGTTGCGCCACATAATTCATGATAACGCGCACGTCGTCAAACAAATAGGGCATGCTGCTCACATCAAGATAGGCCAGTGAGGCTATTTTATTTAATTCATATTCATTACTGGACATTGTTTTTTCCCAACCATCGGTTACAGTAGAATCTTACCAAAGTTAGCTTTTTTTAGAAGACATTTTATTGATGCGCATTAAAATTTTGGGTTTTTATTTGATTGCTATTGTGCTCGGTGTATTAACTGGGGTCGTTGGATCCTGTTTTCAGCTGGCCATTCACTTTCTAAATAGGGTATTGCAGTATGGCTTGCACATGACGGCGCTCAATGGATGGCGGGTTGATTTTGTGTCGGCTGTTGCATCCATGGTCATGGTTTTGATCGCTTGGCTTTTAGTCCGCTACGTTTCCCCACAAGCTTCGGGCAGTGGCGTGCAGGAAATTGAAGGCGCGTTGTTGCATGAACGTCCAATTCATTGGCAGCGGTTATTACCGGTGAAATTTATCGGCGGCGCATTTGCTATTGCGGCGAAGATGGTGCTAGGTAGGGAAGGGCCTACAATTCAAATGGGGGGTAATTTAGGTGAAATGTTGGGTGAATTTTTTCAATTCCATCGTAAACAACGTGACGCGTTAATTGCTGCAGGGTCAGCTGCGGGTTTGGCTGTGGCATTTAATGCCCCTTTGGCCGGGGTGTTGTTTGTGCTCGAAGAAATGCGCAATCAATTTAATTTCTCTTTTACTCATTTTAAAATGGTCGCTATTTGTTGTGTTATGGCGACGGTTGTTTTGCACCTCATCATGGGTTCACAGCCTGCGATTCCTATGGCGGTCTTTGATTTACCTAGTTTAGGCTCGTTGTGGCTTTTTTTTATATTTGGTGGAGCCGTTGGGGTTATAGGTTGGTTGTTTAATGTTTTATTAATGAAAAATTTATACCTTGTGGATCAACTTAATCCAAAGCAACACTGCATTTATGTTATGTTGATAGGGCTGTTGGTGGGGTATTTCTCCTCTCATTACCCAGCGATTGTGGGTGGTGGTTACCACATTATCGAACAATCATTAACCCTCAGTTGGCCCATTGCTGCATTAATTTTTGTGGTTATCCTGCGCTTTGCCGCTTCTATCATTTGCTACAGCACGGGTGTTCCAGGCGGCATTTTTGCCCCTATGTTGGCATTGGGGACATTGTTGGGCTTGGCAGCTGCTCACTTTTTTCAATACATAAGTGGGGATTTATCCATCCATCCGGGTATGTTTGCAGTGGCCGGCATGGGCGCTTTGTTTTCGGCTGTGGTTCGAGCGCCGATAACGGGGATTGTGCTTATTGTTGAAATGACGCAAAATTATTCGTTGATTTTGCCCTTAATGGTCGCTTGTTTGACGTCAACCACTGTGATGCAGTTGGCTGGCAATCCTCCCATATATACGCAACTCTTGAACCGTGTTCAGGTAAAAAATAAGGTGTCTTCAGATGGTTAAGAAACAACAATCACAACCATACGGCAAGCCAGCCTACCGGAGTTGGCAAGCATTGTATTTGTCGTTTTTTTCCCCGAAATTGTACGTTGATGTCGCAAAACGATGGTCTGGTTATGGTTTTTTTTATTTTTTTCTCATGATCTGCCTGCTCGTTATTCCCGCCTACGTACGCATTGCCATGGATTTTAATCATTATTTTGAAGAGCAGGTGATGAACCCTATCAAGGCTATTCCTCCCATAACGATACGTGATAAGCAATTCGTGGTCGATAAACCCATGCCTTATGTTATAAAAAACCAAGAGGGCAAAACACTTGTTATCATTGATACCACTGGAAAAATTAACACGATAACCAACCATTACCCCGATTTAATGATTCTCATCACCAAAAATAAGATCGATCTGCGTTTACCCAAATTGAAGATAAGCATGTTTGGCACCATACCTATTGCCGGGGATGTGCAATCGTTGACGTTGTCTGCAGAAAACAACAACGAGGCATTTTCAGGGCAGGAATGGATTGAAAAAAGTCACCTCGGGTTTTTAAAATGGTTGTGTATTTTTTCCATGTACCCCGCATTTGTTTTCTTTCCTTTGGGATTGTTTTTTTTGTTGATGGTGGCTTTTGTTTTTCTGGCGCGGGTTTTTGCACATGTTATTTTTAACATGACGCTTAATTTTCAAGTTGCCAGTCGCTTGCTCATGGTGGCCTCAACGCCTGTGTTCACGGCATTATTTATCGCCATTGCTACAAATAAAACAATCATAGGTGGCAATCTGATCTACGTGGCAATACTTGCTGTGTATTTTAGTTATGCCATTTTGGTTGTAAAACGGGATCGTAAAAAAATGGTGCTTTCATGAAAGATGTTTTGCATTTTTCACATGGCAATGGTTTTCCCTCCCCTTGTTATCAACAGTTGCTACGACCTTTAGAAACGTATTTTAAGTGTTGCTATATCGATCGCATCGGCCATAACACCCACTTTCCTGTGACAGAAAATTGGCATTTTTTAGTGGATGAAGTGATCGAAAGTATTCAAAAGCAATCTGCGCAGCCCGTTATCGCCGTGGGCCATTCGTTAGGAGGGTTATTAAACGTCCTAGCAGCTATCGAACAACCCTCTTTGTTTAAAGCAGTGATAATATTGGATTCACCGCTCTTGGGGCGATTTAAATCCACGGTGATTCGTTTGTCAAAATTAATTGGCGTGATTGATCATGTGACCCCTGCTGCTCGTACGCAAGGACGTCAGCAACATTGGCAGAGCAGGGAGCAGGCTTTGTCGTACCTGAAAAGCAAACCACTCTTCAAATCGTTTACGGATGCATGTTTAAACGATTATATTGACTATGGTTTGCAAAAAGATGACCATGGGTACGCGTTACGTTTTAATCCGAAGATTGAGTATAAAATCTACCGCACCATTCCTCATGTGTTGCATCAATATGAGGGCCGATTGCATGTGCCCACGGCGTTGATTTATGGCCGTCAAAGCTCAATTATAAGGCCGTCTGATGTGGTTTACATGAAAAAACATTATGGTATCGTCAATTTTGCAACCGAGGGAACCCACATGTTCCCTATGGAAGACCCAAAAACAGCAGCGGATTTAATTTTGAAAGCAATCGCCACGATCATCAAATCGTGATCATCCGAACCACAATCGATTCAGTGGTCTTAAAAGATATAATTACAGGGAGAAAAGAATGTTGCATATGTTTATGGCTGTTGCACTCATCAGTGGAAGTTTTTTATTATTAACGAAACAAGCCTCTATCGCCATTTGGGCCATCAGTGCGGTACTTATCACCGCTTGTGTTTTGCAATACACATCCCCAAATATTGTGACCGAGGTTGTTTTATTTTCAATGGTGACTCTATTTCTGCTGGGTGCGATTAAACCTCTAAGAAGGCAATTATTTTCACGTTATCTGTTTTCATTTGTTAAAAAAGCCATGCCAGTCATGTCAACCACAGAACGCGAAGCATTGGAGGCGGGAACGGTAACATGGGAAGGGGATTTATTCAGCGGCGCACCAAATTTTGATGTTTTAAGAAATGCGCCGGCTGTTGCATTGACCGCGGAAGAACATGATTTTTTGGCGGGTCCGGTGAATGTGCTGTGCCGTATGCTTGATGATTGGGACATCACGCATAACCGCACCGATTTGCCGCCTGATGTTTGGGCTTTTATTAAAGAGCACGGTTTTTTAGGCATGATCATTCCTAAGCGCTATGGTGGTCTAGAATTTTCAGCGACTGCGCAGATGTCTGTTTTAGTCAAATTATACAGCCGTTCAGTCAGTGTTGCCACCACAGTGTCCGTTCCTAATTCCTTAGGGCCTGCAGAATTATTATTAAAATATGGAACTGAAAAGCAAAAAGATTATTATTTACCGCGTTTGGCAAAAGGGATTGATGTGCCTTGTTTTGCACTGACGGGTCCAAATGCGGGTTCTGATGCAGCCTCTATCCCTGATCAAGGAATTGTTTGCCGCCAAATGGTGAACGGCGAAGAAGTATTGGGAATGCGCTTAACCTGGGACAAACGCTTTATTACTTTATGCCCCGTGGCTACTGTCATTGGTTTAGCGTTCCGATTGTTTGATCCTGATAATTTATTAGGCAAAGGACAGGATATTGGGATTTGTTGTGCATTAATTCCTGCATCCACACCGGGTGTTATAAAGGGACGTCGCCATTTTCCGCTCAATACAGCCTTTTTAAACGGCCCAACCCAAGGTAACGATGTGTTTGTCCCGCTGGATTGTTTGATCGGAGGGGTGCCAATGGCAGGGGCCGGTTGGCGAATGCTCATGGAATGCCTCAGTGCAGGCCGCGCCATTTCTTTACCTTCAAGTGCGAGCGGTGGGGTACAAGCTGCTGCGATGGCCAGCGGTGCTTATGCACGTGTTCGTAAACAATTCAATCAACCCATTGGCAAATTTGAGGGCATAGAAGAGCCTTTAGCTCGAATTGCCAGCAATGCTTATATTATTGATGCTGCTTTAACCATGGCCGTCGGTGCAATTGATCACGGTGCTAAACCTTCTGTGGCGGGTGCAATTCTGAAATACCATACCACGGAGCGTTCTCGACAGGTGGCAATGGATGCCATGGACATTCATGGTGGAAAAGGGATTTGCTTGGGGCCTAATAATTATTTGGGCCGAAGTTATCAAGGAGCGCCCATCGGTATTACGGTGGAAGGAGCCAATATTTTATCTCGGAGTTTGATCATTTTTGGCCAAGGTGCCATTCGATGTCACCCGTATGTTTTTAAAGAAATTGAAAGCATTCGAACCCAGAATTTGGCCAATTTTGATCAAGCTGTTTGGGGGCATGTTGGGTTTGCATTGGCGAATTTTACCAAAACGTTGTTATTTGCTTTTACCGATGCTCATTTAACCCACGCGCCAAGAGGTGCATTGCGGCGTTATTACCAACTTATTCATCGTTACAGCACGCATTTAGCTTTTTTAGCTGATTTCTCGATGCTGACGCTCGGTGCTCAATTGAAACGCAAAGAAAAACTCTCGGCACGACTGGGGGATGTATTGAGCAATCTCTATTTAGCTTCAGCGGTGCTGCGGCGTTTTCATTTGGATGGTGAACCGGTGGGTGATTTGCCGATTGTCGAGTGGAGTTGTCAGCATTTGTTGCATGAATGTGAGCAAGCCATTGAAGGTCTTGTGGCTAATTTTCCGGCGCGATGGGCCAGAATTGCTTTGAAAATGATGGTGCAACCGTTTGGGAGCCAACGCAAGAAACCTTCTGATCGTTTGGGACAAATGTTGGCCCGTATTTTAACCGAGCCCAACCCAACACGCTCACGTTTGACCCGTTTAACGTTTCATGAAGCACTGATTAATTGCCCGTTGGGTCAACTGGAAGATGCGTTTCACAAATTGCATCAAGTGGATGCCTTGGAAAAAATTGTAGCGCGGGCCGTGAAAGAAGGCCAATTGCAGACGTTGACCTTATTGGAGCAAATTGGAGAGGCTCATGCCCTTGGATTGCTGTCCGACGAAGAGGCTGTAAAATTGAAAGATGCGGAATTGGCAAGGCAACGTGTCATTGCCGTCGATGATTTCAGTGATCAAGAATTACGCCGCCCTCAAACGGGCAGTGAAGCACCTGTGCGAAAAGCAGATTTAGAATTCATTTAAGGGCGTTTGGGTCGCAAGGGCTTACGCTTCTTATTTTACACGAGGCGTAACCAATTTCTAGCTCCGTTGCCATTACCCTCAACACCGTAGGGTGGGCAAAGGAGCAAAGCGACGTGCCCACCAAACCCAAGCCAAATCATTCCAACACCGCAGAACTATCGAGCCTGAATGCTTGATAAGCGCATTTTGGATTATGGCAAGACTAGCTATAACTGTGATCTTGTGGTGTTATCCGGCTCCACATTGGCATACTCTGAAAGCTCTTGTTTGGCTTCGTTGTGTATTTTTCGTCCACGTTCCACCAATAAATGAATTTGCTCTTTAATTGCTTGAGGGGCCCCACTTTTATTATCCACGAAATCCAAAAGTTCTGTTTCCTCGCTAATGAGCCATGTATCGTGTTTGAAGTGCTCCGCGTTTAACAAAGCAATGAGCTCATCTCGATTTGTTAAGAAACCACTCTTGTAAAGTCCTAGTACCTCACTCGGATATTCCACCATGGAGATGAACGATGAGACTATATAAGGATGATCCTTTATCCCAAATAGTCCTGTGGAAATGTTGTATGGATCGATTAATTGCGTTAATTTTTCACTAATCTCTTCACTGGACATGTTATCTTTCATAATAACTCCTTAATTACCGGATTCATTTTTATTATAGTCCAACTTTCTTTTCGCTCACTCTCAAAAACAGCGAGTTGTTGCCAGACGTTCAAAATGAAATGTCATACGTATATGCGGGTTGTAAAATAGAATGTTCGTAAACAGAGAATAACAAATGAGCAGCAGATTTGAAAAAAATTACGCAATAGGCAAACCGTTTATATAATTTGATAATGAGCAACAAGCAGAGACAGACAACAGACTGCATGATGGGCCTATCTCTCTTTTTTATTTTCCTACACCATGGTGCCAAAAATTAAGACGCTGCGGTCACGTTCTCTGGCATAGTAAAATTAAGCTCTAGAATAGCACTGTCACCGACTCGTTCTAGGTTAACACTGACTTTATTCCGATCGATAGGGATATATTTAGCAATAACTGCAAGAATTTCTTCTTGTAGTTTAGGCAAGTAATCAGGGGTATTTCGCTGAGAGCGCTCATGCGAAATAATGATTTGTAGGCGCTCTTTAGCCACGGATGCTGTAGAATTGCGCTTGCGTAAGTACCTAAATATACTCATGCTGGAACCCCCTCCTTATTTTTGCCAAACAGGCGACGTAAAATCCCTTTACGATTATTGCTGATATAACGCATGGGTCGCTCTTCACCTAAGAAGCGTGCAATAGCATCTTGATAAGCTGGGCCCGCATCACTGGTCTCATCATGAATAACCGGCGTTCCCGTGTTTGATGCTTTAAGCACGGCTTTTGATTCTGGAATAATACCTATCAACGGAATGGCTAGAATATCTTTGACGTCCTGTACCGATAACATTTCTCCCTTTTCGACGCGCTCAGCATCGTATCGGGTTAAGAGCAAATGCTCTTGAATCGGTGTTTTGCCTTCCATTGCTCGTTTTGTTTTAC
>CAZGKX010000012.1:41053-48855 GCA_964525945.1 uncultured Legionellaceae bacterium | reverse complement strand
GCATGGACACCATCACCTGCGGCGTCATTATTGTTGAATTAACCGCCGATCAAACTTTGCTGCACGCTTTTATCCAGCGTTGTGAGCAATCGAATTTAACCGTGGAGATTTTAGGGTATGTCACTGACGATGTTATATGATTTATTGATAGCAACAGGCGAAACCCTATATATGGTGTTGATCAGCACTTTTTTTGCCATTGTTATTGGCTTGCCGCTGGGCACCTTATTGTACAGTAGCGTTCACGTAAAACCGCATAAAACATTGCATCGTTTGTTGGCCAGTGTGATCAATGTTTGCCGCTCTATTCCGTTTATTATTTTGTTGGTGGCTTTAATTCCATTGACACGACTGATCGTCGGAACATCGATTGGCATTCATGCTGCAATGGTCCCTTTAACTTTGGGAGCCGCGCCCTTTTTTGCTCGTTTGGTGGATAATGCTTACCAAAGTTTACCCCATGGGTTGATTGAAACGGGGTATGCCATCGGCGCCAACACCCGGCAAATGTTTTATTATATTTTGTTACCCGAAGCGCGTCCCGCTTTGATCCACGCCATGACCGTAACGGCCATCACCTTGGTTAATTATTCAGCAATGGCAGGCACAGTGGGCGGTGGTGGATTAGGCGACTTGGCCATTCGTTATGGCTATCAACGCTTCAATGTCAGCATGATGTTGGCCACCGTGGCTATTTTGGTGGTTATTGTTCAATTATTGCAAATGCTTGGTGATCGTTTGGCGAAGCATTATTCACGATAGGATAAGGGGATGTTTATGCGTTTTTTAAATGGAACAAGCAAAATTTTGATGGCCGTGGTGTTGTCTTATTTGTTGATGGCTTGTGGTAAACAATCACCCAACACACTGGTCATCGGCACGATTTCTGGCCCCGAAACAGAGCTTGTGGATGTCGCTCAAAAAGTCGCGGCCGAGCAATATGGATTGACCATCAAAATCATTGAATTCAGTGACTATAATCTTCCGAATGAAGCATTGGAAGATGGTACGCTTGATGCCAATGTCTACCAACATCTTCCTTATTTAAAAGCAGCTTCGAAAGCGCATGGTTATGATTTAGACGTGATTGGTAAAACATTTGTTTACCCTACTGGCCTTTACTCCTCTAAATTCAAATCGCTTAAAAAACTACCGAATGGTGCGATCATTGCGTTACCCAATGATCCAAGCAACGAAGCCCGCGCGCTTTTATTGTTGCAAAAAGCCGGATTAATCACTTTGAAAAAAGGCGAGAGCACCACCCTGCACGACATCGCCAGCAACCCTAAAAACATCCAATTTAAAGAATTAGATGCCGCACAACTGCCACGTATATTAAGAGATGTCGATGCGGCCGTCATCAACACCACATTTGCCATTCCTGCTGGCCTCAATCCTTCAAGAGACGCTTTGTTTATGGAAAATAAAAATTCGCCTTATGCCAATTTAATTGTCATACGACGTGACAGTGATAAAAAAGAGCAATTGTTGCTGTTTGTCAAAGCCATGAACTCCAAGGACGTCAAAGACAAGGCGACTGCGCTGTTTGGAGGTGCGGCTATACCTGCCTGGTGAAAATAGTGTATAATATAATTAGTCTTTTTGTTCAAATAGGTGTCTAAATGGTTGCGAAAACTTTCTCACAACAAATCCGAGGAGTTCCCCTTAAGGCCGTAGAATACACATGGAACGGCGCCATAAATATATTGCAAGCCGTGGTCACCGGCGAAACAGGCCCCGTCGGTGAACTTTTAGGATGGCTTAGAACCAGCAATATAGCGACGGCAAGTGAGTTTTCCGTTGAAAATGAAATCGCTTTGTACAACAAATACGGTGACAACACCCAAATGGTCGATGGCCAAAAAGGTGAAACCGGTGTTGAAAAATTCGAAGCCGTGCTCACCGCGCGCGCCACCAGTAAACTCCTTGCCGAAAAATTAGGCTCCACAGATAAAGTGGCAGCAGATGCCGCCGCTGCTAGCTTGGCTTCGGCACTTGAATACAGCGCCGAATTAAAGCATCTCCAAGACGAAATGGAAGCGTTTAAAGAATACATTGCCGCCAGTGATGCGAATACGCCTGGTGTGGATAAATACCATCCCTCCGCGCTGGTGGTGACCATTAAGAAGAAGCAAGAAGACGTCAAAAACTTATTGGAAAAACAACGCAATGCCGAAAAACAACGCATTGAAAAACTGTTTCAAAATGATCCCGATCCCAATTTTACATCCAATGTAAAAAAATCCATGGGTTTACCAGCCACTGCTGCTGATTCTGAAATCATGCAAGTCAAAAAGAGCATGTTGGATGCCGTCGATGAATCGCACAACAAAGCCTTGGAACCTTACGACAAAGACATGGCGGAAATCACCAAAAACATGGAAGCGGCCGCTCAAAAAGCGCGCGATCTCTATCTTTTCGCATTGTTGGTTTATGAACACAGCAGCCATAGCCAACGTCGAGAAATTTTAAAATTGTGCAAACGTGAACCACAGCCACTCACCATAGGCTTGGGCAAAGGGTCACATAAAAAAGGCGATGAGCTGCGCGGTATTGACTTACGTAAAATCCCTCGCATAAAAACTATATCAGGTGCAACACGCGTATTTTCACCGCCCGGTACCTATTCCTTAGAAATGCCATGGGTGTTTATGCCCTACCATGTGTTGGGCGATAAAAAAATAGTGGCTGATATGATGTTGTTGGCCGCGGAAATTAAAGCAAATGGCAAAGAAGAGATTACGTTTCACATCAATCATGCGGATGAAAACAGTGATAAATGGCGCATGCACCTGGCGGTTGATGCTTACCTTGCTGCGATTGAAGCAGGTTTTCCGAAAGATAAAATAAAAATTATCGTCAACGGCGAAGTCCAAGACGTCAACAAACTCATGGGTAAAGCCAGCTTAAAGCAGCAACATGCGTTGCAAAATGCCGAGAAAAAATCCACCGCTCGGGAAAAACTATCCCAAAAAATGACCACCCCCGCCCTCCACAGCATGAAAGAAAAAATCAGGGCAGGTCGTCAAGCAATCAGCGATGAAAAAGCAGCATTAGCCGCAGCGCCACCGGTACCTGTGCCAGGTTCAAGCCCGACTTAGTCTACCCTTTTTTTAAACCACGTCATTGCGAACCACAGGTGAAGCAATTGACTTTATGCGATGCCCCCGCAGGTCGCTGGGTTGCTTCACCTGCGGTTCGCAATGACTAAATGCATTGACCCTGCCGCTGCTTTCATCCATCGACATTGCCTGCGTGTTCCGGTATAATCCGTACACTTTTTTTACAAAAAGAATATAATGAATCATAAAGTCGGTTTTGTTAGTTTAGGTTGCCCCAAAGCTTTGGTTGATTCCGAGCGTATTATTACCCAACTGCGGGCTCAAGGGTATGAGTTGGTCTCCAGTTACCAAGATGCTGGGGTCGTTGTCATCAACACGTGTGGTTTTATCGACGCTGCAGTCAAAGAATCGTTGGATACAATTAAAGAAGCGATGGCAGAAAATGGCCGCGTGATTGTTACCGGTTGCCTTGGCGCCAAAGCGGATATTATCAAAGAAGCTTGCCCAGACGTGCTGCACATCAGCGGCGCGCATGCTTATGAAGAAGTGGTGCGGGCAGTCCACCGCCATTTACCTCCCCCCATTGATCCCTTTACCCAGTTGGTGCCCCCACAAGGCATAAAGCTCACCCCCCGCCATTATGCTTATTTAAAAATATCGGAAGGCTGCAACCAAAAATGCACTTTTTGCATCATTCCAACCATGCGCGGGAAATTACAAAGTTACCCATTGACCTAAGTATTAAAAGAAGTCAAACGCTTAAAAGATGCTGGGGTAGAAGACTTATTTGTCATCTCTCAAGACACCAGTGCCTATGGCATTGACACACGCTACCAGCCTGTGGAATGGCAAGGTAAAACGGTCAACACCCGTTTTTACGATTTGTGTGAGCAATTGGGTGAATTAGGCATTTGGGTGCGTTTGCATTATGTGTATCCTTATCCGCATGTCGATGACATCATCCCGTTGATGCGTGATGGTTTAATTCTGCCCTATTTGGATATTCCATTGCAACATGCGAGTTCTCGCGTCTTAAAAGCCATGAAACGCCCTGCCAGCAGTGAAAACACGCTAGCCAGGATCAAAAATTGGCGCGACGTTTGCCCTGACATTACCATCCGTTCCACATTTATTGTCGGCTTCCCGGGCGAAACGGATGAGGAATTTGAAGAGCTGCTGGCCTTTTTGCAAGAAGCCCAATTGGATCGCGTGGGTTGCTTTCAATATTCACCGGTGGAGGGGGCGAAGGCAAATGAGCTGACCAATCCAGTGCCCGATGCCGTCAAAGAAGAACGCTACCATCGCTTTATGCAACTGCAAGCAGACATCAGCCGCAACAAGCTCCGAGCTAAAATTGGCACACAACAAATGGTGCTCATTGATAGCATCGATCAAGAAGGCATTATTGCGCGCAGCAGAAGTGACGCCCCAGAAATTGATGGCTTGGTTTATTTACCGCATGATGACACTAAAAAAATAGGCATGCGGGTAAACACCATCATCACCGACAGCGACGATTATGACTTGTATGCGGATTTTGCTTAATGGATGGCTGATATTTAACGGGTTTATAAATATCGGTAGACATGGGTGGGGGCTTATTTACGTTTCGCAACAGTACCATTGGTCTCTTGCAAAGCCGTCTCCACCACATCCAACAACTTAGCTTCTTCTGATTGAAAAAGAGCAGCCACATTGCTGTTGTGCCCAAAAAAAGCAGCCGCAAAAGATGTTTGGTGTTGCACCGCAGCGAATCTTTGATTTAAAACACTGTATTTCTCCATCAAACCGGTCATATTCGATCCTTTTGCTTTCGCTTTTAGAGCTTTTTTTTTTAATACATCCATTTCTTGAGATATTTTTTTAATCTCCTTGGATTTTCTTCGCTCAGCATTAAACGTAGCATCAACGGTTAAAAAAGCATCAAAATGTTTTTTATACAATTTGCCCCGTTGTGACTTGGACAATTCATCTGCTGATTCAGACGGTAAATAATAATATAACGCCTCGTTTAATTCATGATAAAACTCAATCTGTAACTCCATCATTTTCTCAATGGGTGCCGAAGCTTCATTCAGTAGGCGCCCTATCATACTCATGCTATGCTCTACCGCCAATTCCATCGGTATTTGCTCAAGCAACGCTCTGGAAGAGGTGACTTTACTCGAAGGCGAGGAATCCGTCACCAATTGATCATGCAGTGTCCTGTTAAACGTTTTTAACGTGGCCATTTTTACATCAACTTCCTGTTCTAAGTGTTGCAATAAAGAGGCGCGTAATTGATATTTATCATAAAAAGGTTTGAAGACATCGATTTTGCCCACGACCAAGGCGAATAATTTCATCGACACTGCGGTTTGGCTTTGAATGCGACGAGGACCTGTAATTGCGATTGTTTCAGCATTTTGAACGTGAATTTCTCGTTCGGGATGCTGTTGTAAGCGCGTAATCAATGACTGATAAAACCGTTGAGAGCCAAATTCCGGTATTTGGCTGATGCAAAACAGCCGAAATGAATCCCATTCGTTTAATCGTAAAATGTGTGAAGCCAGGGGAAGCTGATCACTGCCAACGTCTAAAAGATTTAAATAAGTCTTGCTTAAAAGCACTTCTTGCAAGCAGTTAATCGCTTTATAAGCAATAATGGCTTCAAGAAATGTTTTTTGATCGCTCAACAGATAGGTTTGAAACGAAAAATCAGCTTGCTCTAAAAAAAGAGCAAATAGATGACATTATAACATAACAACAAATAGAACAAAAATAAATCCATATGTTTTTCAGGGGTCACGTTGTCTTTTTTCAGACATGCAAATGTTTCTGCATGAACAACAGAATAAGGTAATTTATTCGCGCTGCTTATTGTCCAATTGCCGTAAAAAAGCCATTTTTTCGGCGATTTTGCTTTCTAAACCGCGATCAACCGGTTTATACCAATCGGGGGGTTGCATGCCCTCTGGAAAATACGTTTCTCCCGCAGCAAAACCAAATGCTTCTTGGTGTGCGTAACGGTAATTTTTACCATGGCCCAAATTTTTCATGAGTTTGGTGGGGGCGTTGCGCAAATGCATCGGTACATCGCGTGATTTGTCCTGTTTTACATACGCCATGGCTTGGTTAAACGCGTTATAGCCCGCATTGCTTTTTGCAGCCACCGCCAAATAAATAACGGCTTGTCCTAAAGCCAATTCACCTTCGGGAGAGCCTAACCGTTCGTAAGTGCTTGCAGCTTGGTTGGCAATGTCAATCCCGCGCGGATCCGCCAACCCAATATCTTCCCAAGCCATACGCACAATCCGCCTGGCCAAATATTTTGGATCAACCCCACCATCCAACATCCGACATAACCAATACAACGCCGCATCGGGATTAGAACCTCTTACCGATTTGTGCAGGGCTGAAATTTGATCATAAAAATAATCACCACTTTTATCAAAACGACGATTGGAGAGCATCAACGCGTTTTCGATCAACGCCGTATCCACAACCGTATGATGTTGCACCTTGGCGGCAGTGTTCGTTTGCTCCAACAAATTGAGCAAACGCCTGGCATCCCCGTCCGCCAAACGAACGATCAACACTTCCGCTGCCGCCGTAAACTCTAAATGGCTTAAAGCAGTGGTTTTAACCCGCGTCAAGAGCTTGGATAAATCATCATCGGTGAGCGGTTGCAGCACATACACTTGCGCTCGTGACAACAAGGAGGAATTGACTTCAAAAGAAGGATTTTCGGTGGTAGCACCAATAAAAGTGATTAAACCTGATTCCGTATGCGGCAACAAAGCATCTTGCTGGGATTTATTAAAGCGATGTATTTCGTCAATGAATAAAATAGTGTGCCGTTGTTGATTGCGGTAATTTTCTGCTTGCTCCACCGCTTGGCGTATATCTTTGATGCCGCTAAAAACAGCCGATAAAGCAATCCACTCGCAATCAAACGCCGTTGCCATTAAACGTGCCAAAGTGGTTTTCCCAACCCCAGGTGGTCCCCATAAAATCATTGAATGCAATTGGCCAGACTCAAAGGCTAAGCGCAGGGGTTTTCCGGGAGCCAGTAAATGCTGTTGACCAATGACGTCATCCAACGATGTTGGGCGTAGTAATTCCGCTAAAGGCAGTTTGGGTCCGGATGGTTTTCGGCTCATTGTTGAACGACATCCACGCCTTTAGGAGGTTTAAATTGAAACAAATTTGCGGCGATCTTTGTGTTCAATTTGATCTGGCTTAAATGAACGTTGGTGTGTTGCCCCAATTGATCATAAAGCTGTAAACCCGTTAGCGCATTGCCGTTGAATGAAAGCACCACACGCTGAAAGTTGGCTTTGTGAGATTTGGCACGTAAATCAAAAACATCGCCGTTCGCATTGGCAGTGACCTTGAAATCTTGGGACAAGGCATGATCATAACTGCTTAAAAACAACGCCGCAGTGCCCCCCAAACCTTTGCTTTGTTTTTTAACAGCAACCTGTTCAAGATCGACATCGTAAATCCACAGCCGCTGACCATCGGCAATCACAATTTGCGGCATAGGGCGTTGCGTTTGCCACCGAAATTTACCAGGCCGAGACAATGCCATGGTACCCGAGGAATGGGAAACATTGCGTTTATTGGCTTTGACGGTTTGAGTGAAACTGGCTGACAACGTATGCATCGCGTTTAATTTGGTTTGCAAGGCATCGCTCACCACATCACCGAATGCGGCAGGAAACCATAACATCAGGCCCACCCAAAATATTTTTTTCA
>CAZGKX010000012.1:15475-41043 GCA_964525945.1 uncultured Legionellaceae bacterium | reverse complement strand
ATACCGGCAACCCAAATTTTTGTTCGCTTTTTCTTTTTCATGCATCATTCCTCAACGTTTGTTGCAACCAGTACATCCCGAAAACCGCCTTCAAGGGGTCCCACAAGCCCACACCGCTCCATTTCCTCCACCAGGCGCGCAGCACGATTGTAACCTATTTTAAAACGGCGTTGCACAGACGATATACTCGCTTTGCGGGTTTGTACGACAAATTCCACCGCTTGATCGTAGAGAGCATCAGCTTCTTCTGTGGCTTGCCCCTCTTCACCCGCACCCATTTCCCCTTCGCCTGGTATTTGCGTAATTTCCTCGATGTACTGGGGCTCACCGCGTGCTCGCCAATCATCCGCGACCCGGTGCACTTCTTTATCATCCACAAAAGCCCCGTGCACACGCAGCGGTGCGCCGGTACCAGGAGCCAAAAACAACATATCACCATGCCCTAACAATTGCTCGGCACCTTGTTGGTCCAAGATGGTTCGCGAATCAATTTTAGAGGAAACTTGAAATGAAATGCGGGTGGGAATATTGGATTTAATCAAACCAGTTAATACATCCACAGAGGGTCGTTGGGTGGCTAAAATCAAATGAATACCCGCCGCTCGCGCTTTCTGCGCTATCCTTGCGATGAGTTGCTCCACTTTTTTACCTACCACCATCATCATGTCGGCTAATTCATCGATCACCACCACCACATAAGGCAGCGCCTGCAAATGAGGAGCAGTGGTGTCCATGGAATCGGTGGGTTTCCACAATGGATCGAGAAGAGGCTCCCCTTTTGCAAAAGCCTCAGTCACTTTTAGATTAAAACCCGCCAAATTACGAACGCCAACGGTCGCCATTAAACGGTAACGGCGCTCCATCTCCGCGACACACCAGCGCAAGGCGCTGGCCGCTTCTTTCATGTCGGTGACCACAGGGGTTAATAAATGAGGAATGCCATCATAAACCGACAACTCCAGCATTTTGGGGTCCACTAAGATCAAACGCACCTGGTCTGGTGTGGCTTTGAACAATAAACTTAAAATCATGGCATTAATACCAACGGATTTTCCCGACCCCGTTGTCCCGGCCACCAACAAGTGCGGCATCTTCGCTAAATCAACCACCATGGGATGCCCTGCAATGTCCACCCCCAAAGCCAGTGTTAATGGGGAATGTGCTTGCTGGTAAACCTCCGCTGACAACACCTCGGACAAGCAAACCATTGCCCGGTTAGGGTTGGGAAGTTCGATACCCACCACCGTTTTACCCGGGATAATTTCAACCACACGTACACTGGTCACCGATAAAGAGCGGGCTAAATCTTTCGCCAAAGCAGTGAGTCGACTCACTTTCACCCCTGCAGCCAATTGCAATTCAAAACGCGTGATGACAGGCCCAGGGTGCACAGCAACCACGTCCGCTTGAATGCCGAAATCAATTAAATGTTGCTCGACATCACGGGATAACGTTTCAAGTTCTTGGTGCGAGTACCCACCCATCGGTTTACCAGGTTGGCCTTTGTCCAATAAATCCAAATGTGGCAACACACCCGTCACCGCTATTTTAGGACGTTCTTTGATGCTTGAACTGTCTTTTTTATTGACAGGTGTTGCCAACGGCGGGCGTTCGGGTGAAGAAATGACCCGTTCTGGCAAAAGTTTTGGGATCAGTTTAGGCAATGCTTTTTCTTTCTTGGCTTTCGGAGTCACGGCGTAGCTATCACGGCCAATTAAAATTTCCTTTTTAGTGTTTTGCAGTTCTTTCGCATAAGAAAAACCGGCCATTAAAAATTGCATGAAGAGTTTTACACCCCGATAAGCACCGCGCATTGCGACTAGCGTATAACATCCAATCCATTCGATGACCCGCAACCAAGATAACCCTGTTAACCATGTGACGCCCACCAACACCATGGCCAGCACCAGCAACAAGGCACCTTGTGTATTCAACGCATGGCTCAATGTTTTCGCAAGGGTCAGCCCAATGACACCACCTGGCCGTGACACCACCGCCGAAATTTGCGTTCGCACAAGAAAACTTAAGAGACCGCAACCTCCTCCCACCAACAGCAATAAGCCAACACCACGTAATAACAGCATGGGTTTATTGATCGCTCGAAAGGCATGGTGATCCATGGCGATAAGACCGGCCATGTAAGCAAAACAAATGGGCAATAAATACGACAAATACCCAAAAATACAATAAAAAGAATCCGCCAAATAGGCACCCACTCGACCACCTGCATTCACCACGGGGCGATTGCTTAAATCGTTGTGAGACCATCCGGGATCCCCGACATGGTAAGTCCAGAGAGACAACAACATGAACACCGCAAAGGTGAGCACCAGAATAAAACCACCTTCACTAAAGCGCTTGATCAAGAAATGTGGTAAGGCTGTTTTGGGGGGATTTGCCTTGTCACCCGTTTGCTGTTTTGCCATAGGTATTTTAAAGCTTCGTAATTTGTCATACTATCTGCATCTTAACATAAAATACTCCAAGGTGGGCTAGAGATGATGAACACAAATAATCACCATCGTTTAATTATTCTTGGCTCGGGACCTGCAGGTTACACTGCAGCCGTTTACGCAGCCCGCGCGAATTTGAACCCAGTGCTTATCACAGGCATGGAAGTGGGTGGGCAATTAACCACAACCACCGATGTGGATAATTGGCCAGGGGATATCGAAGGACTGCAAGGACCAGCGCTTATGGAGCGCATGCAAAAACACGCTGAACGCTTTCAAACGCAAATTATTTTTGACCACATTGTCAACGCCGATCTAACAAAACGACCGTTTGTTTTAAAAGGCGATAGTGCAACCTATACCTGTGATGGATTGATCATTGCCACCGGCGCATCGGCACGTTATTTAGGTTTAGAATCAGAGAAAGCTTACCAAGGTCGTGGCGTTTCCGCCTGTGCTACTTGCGATGGCTTTTTTTATCGAAATAAACACGTCTGCGTGATTGGTGGTGGTAACACAGCGGTAGAAGAAGCATTGTATTTGTCGAACATTGCCGCAAGTGTGACTTTGATTCACCGCCGAGAAACACTGCGCTCTGAAAAAATATTGCAAGATAAATTGTTTGAAAAATCTCGAACCGGCAACATCAAATTGATCTGGAATCATACCTTGGATGAAGTTTTAGGTGACGGTACCAAAGTCACTGGCGCACGGTTACGAAATCCGTTTACAGATGAAACACAAGAACTTAAGGTGGATGGGGTCTTTATTGCGATAGGTCATACACCAAACACATCTTTATTTCAAGATCAATTGGACATGAAAGACGGCTATATTACGATTCGTTCTGGGTTGCAAGGCATGGCAACCGCCACCAATGTCCCGGGTGTGTTTGCCTGTGGTGATGTGGCCGATCATGTCTATCGCCAAGCAATAACCTCTGCCGGATTTGGTTGCATGGCCGCTTTGGACGCAGAAAAATATTTGGATGAAAGCGTTTAATTTTAAGCGAAACGTAAGTAGGGTGGGCAAAGCTCTGCGTGCCCACCATTCGAGCTAACCTTACAAAGACCAATAAATTAATTTACCCATGGCCTTGTGTTCATTGCTAAACAAATGAGGAATATCCATCAATATTTTGGTGTTGTTGCATTTGTCCATTAATTTGACCAACCCTCTCTCGCGGTAATAATCATGCCCTACCAGCAGTAAAACAATGGAAAGATCGCGAATATCATCAAAGTGCTCTAGGGCAAAGGAGTCTTGTTGGTTTTTTACTTCTGCCACTCGCGGATCATGGACACGGCAATTCCAGCCAAATTCCTGTAACTCTTTAATTAATTTTAAGGCCAAGCTATTGCGCATATCATTGCTGTTTTCTTTATAAGTTACCCCAAACACACCAATTGTGGCCTTGTTCGTTTCAATTTTATTTTTAATTAAAAGCTCCATCATGCTCCGCAAGACATATTGGGTCATGCCATCATTGATCTTGCGGGCAGTGCAGATGATTTCCGGTTGCACCCCTAGCCGTTTAGCTTTAAAAGCCAAATAATGAGGATCAATGGAAATGCAATGCCCCCCCACAAAACCTGGTTGAAAGGGCATAAAATTCCACTTTGTGGATGCGCCTTTAATAATTTCCTCCGTATCCAACGCCAAAGCGTGCATGATTTTTTAAACTTCCTTCATGCAGGCAATATTGACATCACGCTGGGTGTTCTCCAAAAGTTTCGTTGCTTCTGCCGCTTTAATGCAGCTGACGGGATACACGGTGTCACAAATTTGAGAATAGGTTTCTTTAACGACGTCTAAAGTTTTTTCATTTTCGGCAGAAACAATTTTAGTGATCGTTTTTAAGGTATGTATGGGATCATTGGGGTTAATACGTTCAGGAGAATACCCTACACCAAAGTCACGACCATGCTTGAGATGGCTGTGTTTCTCAAGAATAGGAATGCATATGTCTTCCGTTGTACCTGGGTAAACAGTGGACTCAAAAACAACAATATCTCCTTTTTTTAAAACTGTGGCCACTTGTTTTGTTGCTTCAATCAGGGGTTCTAAATTTGGTATTTCGTAAAAATAAGCGGGGGTTGGTACGGCGACGATAAAAAAATTAGCATCATGGATATCCTGAATATCATTGGTATAAACAACCTGAGCTTGCTTTAATTCCTCAGCATTGATTAATCCATTGCTGTCGTTATGGCGACGTAAACCCTCAACTCGCGTCGAACTAATATCATAGCCATACACGTGTTGTTTTTTACCCAAGGCCACTGCTAACCCAAGCCCAACATAACCTAAACCCACCACTCCGTATTTACTCATAATGGCCCCTAAGAACGATCGTTCTGTTTTATACTGCCTTGATTTTAAAATTGACTTGTAGGTTGGGCCTTGGCCCAACAATTAGCTCTATATTTTTGCCCGTACCATTTTATTGGGTATTTTTAGAGTATAGTTTATATACAGCTTAAATTTTTGTATTGAAACTGACAGGATGTTGGGCTTATGATGACGCATTTTGATAACAGGAATGACCCATGCGCATATTAATCACGGGTGGTGCGGGTTTTATCGGCTCTCATATGGCCGAACATCATCTCAATAAAGGGCACACGGTCCATGTCATTGATGATTTAAGCACTGGCACGCAACAAAACATTGATCTTTTTAAAAAAAATCCCAACTACCATTTTACTGCGGGTAATATCCTTACTTTTTCTGAGCTCACCGAATTGGTGTGCTGGGCCGATAGAATTTACCACTTGGCAGCCTATGTCGGTGTGTTGCGTGTTATCCATGATTCCGAAAATTTACTGGCGATTAACATTGCTGGGACAGAGCGCGTGCTGCGAGCCGCTAAATTATCAAAACGAAACCCGCGCATCATGCTCGCCTCGTCCTCCGAGGTTTATGGCGATGGCCATGCAAAACCTTTAAGTGAAAAATCAAATTTAATCATTGGTGAAGGCAGAAAAAGCTGCTCCGCGTATGTCGTCAGTAAAATTTCTTTGGAGTATTTTGGCTTGTCTTATTATGAGCATTATGAGATGGCCGTCACCCCGGTGCGTATTTTCAATACCATAGGTCCCCGACAATTAAGCCAATACGGCATGGTGGTGCCAAGGTTTATTAAAAATGCAATCCAAAATGATCCCATTTCAGTGTATGGCACCGGTGAGCAAACCCGTAGTTTTTGTGATGTACGTGACACCGTGGCTATTTTGGATTGCCTTGCAGAAAACCCGAAAGCCCATGGGGAAATTGTCAATGTCGGTCAGGAACAAGAAGTTTCAATCAACCATTTGGCGAAAGAAATTAAACGAATTGCCAAATCTGCAT
Organism: uncultured Legionellaceae bacterium; assembly: GCA_964525945.1. Lineage (GTDB taxonomy): Bacteria > Pseudomonadota > Gammaproteobacteria > Legionellales > Legionellaceae > CAZGKX01. The sequence goes on along the minus strand of CAZGKX010000012.1, from coordinate 35,239 downwards.
CACCGATCCAGCATGTTTCTTATGATGATGCTTATGGTGAAGGGTTTGAAGACTTTATGTTTAGATGCCCTGACGTTACGAAATTAATGCAATTAACCAACAACTACAAATACCAATGGAATTTGCAAAAAAGCTTGACCGATCTCATAGCAAAAACAAGAAACAAAACATGATTGATGATTGCAAACACTATGAATGAAAAATTAACTGCTTTACACCGTCTTGTTGCAATAGGTTGCGTGTTTTCATTATTGGCATGGACAGCTCTTGCAGTTAACGCACCACCGCCCAACAATGCTCCAACAACTGTAACCAATTATCATCAATTGTGGGTGTTGTTTCATGCGGATCAATCAGAAAAAGCCATTGCGTTAGCCACCCATTATCTTAACAACCACCCCACCGATGGCGACACCCGTCTTTTATTGGGACAGTTTTATTTTCAAACGCAACAATATGCCAAAGCACGTCACGAATTTAATCAGGTATTGGCGCAAACCCCGCATTATATCGATGCAGCTCTAGGGCTTATCAACATTGAATTGCTGGAAAAAAATTATCAAACTGCACTGGAAATCACGGATCAAAGCTTGGTCATCAATCCAATTGATCCTGATTTGCAAAAGCGTCAATCCGATCTATCGGCTTTGCTGGCTCAAAACGAGAAATTAGCAGCATCAAAACCTAAAATTACCGTAAAAACAAACGCCCCGTCTCTTAAAACCCAAACGCTAACCCCAGAATACCAAAGGTTAGAACAATTGTACGTTGCAGGTGCACAGCAAGAGGCCATTCAACAAGCTCATTATTATTTAAATAAACACCCAAAGGATGGCGATGTGCGGTTAAAGCTCGGCGCGTTTTATTTTGACAGAAAAGAGTATGCAAACGCTCGGAAAGAACTCTTGATTGTTTTACAACAAACCCCCACCTATGTCGATGCTCGAATTACGTTGATAAACATTGATCTTGCAACCCACGCTCATGGCAATGCCTTGGCCCTGGTCAATCAAGGATTAATTTACAACCCAAGCAATGGACTGTTGCAAACGAAGAAAAAGCAAATCCTGGCTGCCTCCGCGCCTAGACCAGCAAAAATAAAACCGGTAGTGGTTGAAAAAAAACCCGTGCAAAACCTCAATGAAATAGGAGTATATCAACAAAATTATTACATTTCTGATGTGCGAAGCGTATGGGATTACTCGACCCTTTATTATGGGCGCCAAACCAAACTCGGAAAAGTCTACGGAAAGGTTAATTACAACAGCCGCTTGTCACATGATGCCTTTCAGGCGGAGATTGAAGCCTACCCTAAAATTAATAAATTCACTTATTTAGATATTGACGTCGCTTTCGCCAACGAGCCCAATTTATTCCCAAACCAGATGTATGGGCTAGAAGCATACATCACACCCAATGGACTGTATGATTTTTCCTTGGGTGGAAAAGCAAATGTAATCAATAGCTTGCATCAATATTATTTATTAACCGGTACGTTCTCTGCTAATCTGGATCATGAGCGCAACCGTGTGACGTTTCGGCCGTACTTTTTTATCCCCAACTCGGGCTCAAGCTCCACATTGTACACGCTCAACTTGAGGCATTATGTTACAGCCCCTCATTATTATGTGGGTTGTATTGTCGGTTTAGGTACCAGTCCTGATTTGGCTAATTTAGAAACGATTGATTTTATTGTGGTGCAAAATAAATTAATCAACCCTTACATCAATTTTCCTTTGTTTGACAATCAACTGCTGGTAAATTTGAGTGCTCTTTTTCAACAGCAAAATTTTCCAAACAATCGTGTACGAAATTGGAGCGGCGGCAGCCTAGGCCTCTCATGGTTTTTTTAAGAATGGAAGGGTAAAATGCCTTTTTTTTTGTCAATCATTAAAATAATCGCTATCATTCAAGTTGTTTTAATTGGATTATTATTCATCGGTTCTTTTAGCATTCGCGCATACGCTCGGTTTCAGAAAAAACAGCGCGCGCAGTTGGCAAAAAAATTCGATCATATCTTACGCTATGAAGCGCATCATACCTGGGCTATTGCCTTAGAAAAATTAAATCCATATCAATCCCACCTCTCCCTTTTTTTAGAACGTGTGCAACATTTTGATAGCCAACCGTTCCCAGAATGGCGACAGATCCGTTCAAACCTCATTGCCACACTCATCATGCCTCGTGCCAAACACTTTGCGACAGCAAAAAACTGGTACAAACGGTATACTGCGTGCCAGGCATTTTTTTTAGAAAATGACCATCAGGATGAAACCCTCCTGATACAACTTATCCATGATCCTATTCCTTTGGTGGCCGTCAATGCAGCCATGCTTGCAATAAAAAGTCGCTCGCAGCCCATGATCGACGCAGTCATTGATTCATTTTCAAAAGGACGTCGGGTTCAACAATCGCTTTACACGCAAATCATGGCTACAGCTCCGCCCACACTGATTCCCTTCATTCAACACCGTTTAAAACATGACACAGATCCTTATGTTAAAATCTTTTGTTACCGGGTGTTAATGATTTTTTTTCCTGACCCCAATACCGTTAAATCAGCATTGCTTGACTTGCAATCGGACAACATCAATTTGAAAATAGCCGTGATCGAATATATTGCTTACCAAGATCCAGCCTTTGCAGAATCCCATTTCGGCCATTTTTTAGAACATAAAAATTGGGAAATCAGAGCAAAAACAGCTAAAATTTTCGGTGAAATTCAAGCTCAAAAAATGCTTACTCCCCTGGAAAAAGCCTTACGTGATCCAGCATGGTGGGTGCGTATTAATGCAGCAGAAGCACTTGCGCAATTAGGGGATAAGGGCAAGAACAGGCTAAACCGACAAGATCCAGCCGTTGATCAATATGCGTATGATGCTGCCCAACGAGCATTGGCCAAATACGATTCACACGCTAAGGAATGCAATGCCAGCGATCATTAATTATATCAATTCCTTCATTTTAATTTATTTTGCAGCCGTATGGGTGATCTATCTTGTTTTTTTGGGGTATACCTTTCGCATCATTGTTCGAAAATACCAAGAGGCCGAATTTAACAATGTCATTGCTATTTTTAATCAAAACAAATTAATCCCTTTGACCATTATTATGCCTGCATACAATGAGGCCCATCGCATAACAAAAGCAATTAACGCCATTTACAATGCTGACTATAAAAATATTCACCTTATTATTGTAAATGATGGATCCACAGACACCACATTATCGATGTTGATCGAACAATACGCGATGAAGAAGATTGCACCTTCTTTTCAGCATAAAGTGGTCACCGGCAAAGTGTTCGGTTATTACCAATCCACACGCATCCCCAACATGATGGTCATTGACAAAGAACACAGCCCATTTGCAAACTCTGGATCAGATTGCATCAATGCTGGTTTAAATGCTTGCCGCACCCCCTTATTTTTAACGATTGACTCCGATACAGTCATTGAGCCCCCTGCTTTATCCTATATGTTATTTATGTATTTAACCCATGCCCATTGCATCGCCGTAGGTGGGGATATTTATGTCCCCGATACCTCCTCTGGAATAAGGGATAACATTTTGCGCACCAGTTTTCCTAAAAACATGGTGTTGGGGGTACAGGTTTGTGAATATTTGCGTTCTTTTTTATACGGGCGAGAGGGTTGGTCCCTCATCGGAGGTGTGCTGTGCCACCCCGGTGCATTTACTTTATTAGAAACACAAGCTGTTTTAGAAGTTGGCGGGTTTGATGCCGCTAACTTTTCTTATGATGCTGAAATTATAATGAAATTACATCACTACATGCGAAACAATAAATACCCTTATTCCGTCGTTTACGCCGCCAGTGCCATTGGTTGGGCAGAATCACCCAGCACGTTGAAACAGTTTTGGAAACAACGGAATTATTGGCAAAGAGGTCTGTTGCGTTCCACTTTTCGACACATCAAGATGTTGTTTAACCCTCGTTATGGGGTAACCGGGTTAGTCGCGTTTCCCTATTTTATGATACTGGAAGTTTTTGGACCGCTTATTGAAGCAGTGGCTTATATGACATTTATTGTTGCATGGGTGATGGGCTATACGCTGTTTTGGCAATTATTCTGGTATTGGCTGTGGGCCTGGGGGTTCATGTCCTTGATCACCATCGCCTGCATCATCTTAAATTTAGTGACTTATAATAAATACCCCAGCAAAATGGATATATGCCGTATTTTTGTTGTGACCAGCATTGATATGCTGTTTTTTAGACAGTTCAAAGCCTTTTGCTCATTTTTCGGCAGTTTTCATTACCTCTTCAATCGCTTAAGAGGAAAAGCGTTGTGAGTGGGCTCCCCGCTTTCGCGGGGAGACACAAAATAGTCCGTTGTCTGCAACCTCATGCTTTTGCCAAAAAAGGTGTGTCTTTTTGCTTTAATTGTTCATAGGCTTGTTTTTCCGGTAAATAATGGGGATACTGGGTTAAAAGTCTCGCTAAAATATCACGAGAGAGAGATTCATCACCCCGGTTCCAAGCATTTAAAGCATCCAAATACATCAACTCTGCGGTCTTACTGCCTGGCAATTTTGACACTGCAGCAGACACACGCCAAGGCTCAACATAACTCACTTGCTGCTGGGCTTGGGCATTCATGCGTTGCAACGTGGTACGAGCTTGTGAGTTGCCGTTGGCAGCGGCTTGTTGCAGCAATTGTTTGGCTTTCTGTTCAGAGTGCTCAGCCAAAGAACCATTGTATTGCAACATGGCCAATTGATATTGTGCATAGCCATTGTCGTCAAGGGAGAGTTCTTTATAAATTTTAGCGGCTTGATCAATGTTTTTAGGCACGCCTAAACCATATTGATACATTCTCGCCAAGGCTAATTTGGCTTTGGCATTTCCCATGTCCGCGGCTTGTTGGTAGTACTGCACCGCATCAGGGTAATCCAATTTAGTGCCCACTCCTGTTTCAGACAACAAACCCAATTGATACAAGGCATCACGATCACCGAGTGATGCTGCTTTTTTATACAATTGCAGCGCTTGTTGCTCATTCCTAGGGCCAAAAGATCCATTGAAATACAAACCCGCTAATTGCACCATCGCTTGGTGATGCCCTGTTTCTGCCGCCTGTTGGTATAGCATGGCCGCTTTAGAAAAATCCACAGGGCAACCTTTGCCTTTTTCGTAGATCAAGCCTAAATCAAATGCACCAATGGGTGAACTCTGATCGGCCGCCACTTTGTAAGCGGCTTGCGCTTGAGAATAACTATCATCCACCGTTTCATACACAAAACCCAATGCAATCGCGGCAGGGGGGTATTGCGTTTGTGCCGCTGCATACCATTTTTTAGCCATTTCATAATCGGGTTGCTTATCCAACCAACCCATTTGATAAAGGCGAGCCAATAAATATTGAGCGACAGGTTGGCCTTGTTCCGCGGCAGCCGTATACCATTGTTGAGCACTGGCTAAATCGGTTTTTCCTCCTAAACCTTGTTCAAACAAATAGCCTAATTTAAGCTGGGCATCTTTATCGCCTTTTTCAGCAAATTGTTGGTAAATTTGGTGAGCATGCTGCATTTGTTGTTCGTTGGTGCCTGAATTTAAATAATAATCGGCTAACAACAAGCCTGCAGTGCTATTGCCTAAATCAAGGGCTTTATTTAAATCAGGTAGAAAATCGCCATTATGCTGTTGCTTCATCACCGCTAAATTTAAATTGGCATAAGAAAAACCCGCATCGGCCGCTTTTTGCAAATACTCAGCACTTTTCTCAGCGTCTTTGCTAATGCCATCGCCTTCATATAAATAAGTTCCTAAAATAAAGGCGCCAATGGGATTTGCGGCGGCTTTTTGGTACGAGTTGATCGCTTCCTCATGATCGGCTTGAGTCGCAATCCCTCGGTCATACATCAATCCCACTAATAACGCTGCGTCCGTGTTATCGAGTGCTGCTGCATTTTTTGCTACTTCAAAGGCTTGGGCTTGTTTTTTAGGATCGTTGTCCATAGCATTGTAAAATGCGAGGGGCAGTGCCGCTTGTTCAACACCGGAAATAACCGCACCTTGGTAAAGATCTTTAATCAATTGATTGCGTTGCTGTTTTGCTGCAAGACTCACATCGGTAGGTTTTTCTCGGACTAGAATTTCGGCGAGACGGTATTGTGCAGGACCATAATTGTTCGCTGCAGCTAAATTGTACATCGACATGGACAACTCATGATCGGGTTGAATGACCATCGTCCCAGATTTATCACGCAACCCTTGCTCAGCGATTCTAGCCAGTGCATATTGGGCAAAATCATTGCCTTTAAACGCTGAATCATTTAAAAAATCCATGCCCAATTTATAATTAGGTGCAATCCCTTCTCCGCCAATGTACAAGAGGCCTAAGTTATATTCTGCTCGTAAATCTTGTTGTGCCGCAGCCAATTCATAGTAATGTATGGCTTGTTGAATATCTTTTTGAACGCCAATGCCTTGATGGTACATTTCAGCCAAATCAAATTGTGCCGTGGAATCGCCTAATATGGCTTGGCTTTCTAATTGTTTAAATTCATTTTTATAGCTGGCTTGAGTGGAATCCGCGGGCAATTGTTTCAAGTAATCAAACTCTTTATCATCCTCTTTGGCTTGTTGTTTTTTTACCCCATTGTTTTTTACTGGGTATTGGGGAAAAACAATCGCTTCTTCAGGCAAATTCCCTAAAGAGGCCACCAAGGCATCATAATATTCGCTGATGGCAATTTTATTGGGACTGAGCATGGAAAATTGCGGTTTATAAAGTGCTTCTCGATTCACTTCCACCATTTGAGGGGGTTGGTTGTAGTTGTTTTCCTTCAACACGCTTTTATTCTGCCAAGCGTTGATGCCTCGCATTTTATAGGCCGTGTCTACAAAAGAAGATGCTTTGCCGTTGCTCAACCAATTGGCGGCTTTTACCATGGCCTGTTCCGCGCCTTTATTGGTTTGCAATCCTTTATCTTGCCATTCTTTCGCCAAACTTAAATCCACATCGACGCCTAGGCCTTTTTTATACATATCGGCGAGAGCAAGTTGGGCATCACCCGAGCCATTTTGTGCCGCCTTCAACATCCATAAAAAAGCGGTATGCGGATCATAGAGTGGGCTTTTTTCCGTTAAATGCAATTGGGATAACGCCATAACCGCAGGCATGTAATTGGCATTGGCCGCTTTGGTAAACCACTCTTGGGCTTGCTGAAGATTATTGTCACTTTTAGCAATTTCACCCATTTGATACAAGGCTGGTATATACCCTTGTGCAATGGATTGATTCGCCAGCTCTTTTTCCTTGGCAAGATCACGTGGCACCAAGGTCCCGCTGGTGTACAATTCACTCATCATGAGCAATGCTTCAGGATTTTTTTGCTCCACGGCTTTTGTCAACCAAATTAAGCCTAATTTTTTATTGGCGGAATGGTGTGTTTCAAGGAAACTTTGCGCCACAGTGTATTGTGCGATGCTGTTGCCATTGCGAGCCGCAGCAATATAATAACGCTTGGCTAAATCAGGATTTTTTTTGACACCCACCCCAAATAAATAAGCAGCCGCACAATACATTTGCGATTCGGTGTCATTGGCATCTGCTGCTTTTTTAAACCACACCAGCGCTTGTTCAGGATTCTTTTCTTCCAGTAAAGCATACCGCCCCATGATTTGTTGTGCAGGCAATAGTCCTTTTTCAGCGGCTTGTTTCAAATATTTCAACGCGATTGCATTATTTTTTAATTGACCATAACCATAAAGGCGCATGCGGCCCATATAATAATTGACGATGGGGTCATTTTCAGTGGGCGTTAATTGAGTCGCTGCTGCAATATATTTGCCTTCGCGATAGGCATCGAGACCATTGTTTGCAAAGGCTACACTTGCATTTGCAGCTGTAACCAAACAAAACCAAGGCAGTAGCGATTTCATCTTGATTCCCCTTAATTTATTAGTCAACATGTTCTGGCTCTCTTAACGGCTAGCATATGCCTTACTGTGGAATGATGCCATACCGAATCACATCTCCAACAGCCCCGCCTCTGCTGTTACTGTTGACCAACCAATAATTTCCACGGTTATTCAACCCAAACCTTACACGCGCATACTCACACACTTTTACACTTTCAGAGCAATTGATGATCTGGCCATAGCGTGATTTTGCTCCTTCAACGGTGCAGATGTACTTCAATTCTTTTTCGCTGGTGGCCAGTACCGCCCATTGCTGCGGGCGAACCACGTGGTTTAAATACATGCTCCGGGTGCTATTGTTTCCTTTCAACATTTGAAAAAGATTGATCGGCTTGTTCAAGCGATTGTAGATAAAATAAAGTGACTGCTTATCACCCGCCGCTTCCGGCAAAATATTCAAAACATTCAGTTGGAATTGATAGCCCACATCGCGACAACCCAAAGGACTTTTGCTCAAATCCTCTTGTTTTTCTTTTTTATCCTTTTTTCCCAAATCGTTCACTGCATTTGACACCCCAGCCGCAGCATTTACACCCATTGCCAGCAGCATCATAGCAAGAACCATTCGCTTAGACATCCCTATTCCTCTTCGTGTTTTCATAGCGTTTTCTCATTGGAAGTGACTGGACGGACGATTACTTTTGTGCCTAAAACATTGTTTTTTTCATTGGTGGAATCCACAAAATGTTCATTTAACCATTTAGCATCTTGCACAAACATGCGTACACAACCATGGCTGGCCCGATATCCCGGCATATCACTGGAGCCGTGCAGAGCAAATCCCTTATGGAAAAACATGCAATAAGGCATTTTTGCCCCACCTTTTCCGATAGGATAAACATCCGATTTACAGTTTTCATTTTCTTTACTAAACACGCGGTAAATACCCGTCAAGGTTCGGCAAGAATGGGCGCTATCAGGGCATTTATCAATCCCCGAAGCAATGGGCCCCCATTTCACAAGCTTGCCGTGCTCATCGTAAGCACCCCACGCTAATTTATCTTGATCAACGATCACTTGCTTTTCAGTTTCTCCTTCAATATCACGTGGGAAAGGAGCAAGCTCTAGCAACGTCACATGCTGTAAATCGCGCGGAACAGCGATAACCTTACCCGGCCACAGTGAATTGTAGCTGCGATTGATGCGTTGCACTAAATCACGCTGCGCTTCATCAGGAAATAATTTATCCCAACTTTGCCCGGATTGTATTTTGATGCATTCATACAATTCCGTCGCAGCGCATAAGCCGGCGCCATAATAAGCTGGTTTGACAGAGATAGAAGTGGTGTTTACTGTTGCCGCTGGGGCATTGGCCGTTGCTGCGGATGCCGCATTGTTCGTAACCTCTTTTATTTTGCCTGTGGTAACTGGCAGAGACCAGGCAGCAAGCGGTCCCAATAATGCAACCGTGACAATTATTTTTTTCATACCCAATTCCTATTGCTGTTAAATCATAGCCTTACTTGTCATTTCGGCTGCTTTTCATAAAAGTTTAGCCTTTTATGAGTAGAAATACGAATGAACACAAAGAAAAAACATGGGTTTCCTGCAACAAAATTTTTTTATGAGAAATTAATGAGTAAGCTGCTCAATAAAAACCAATTAAAGGCCTATAGCGAGCGATGAAAGTGCTCATAAATCCGAATGGCCAAGCCATGACTAATCCCAGAGACTTTGGAAATCTCTTCCACAGATGCTTTGGATAAATCTTGAATGCCTCCAAAACGTTGTAAAAGCGCATGACGGCGTTTTTTGCCAATACCTGGCAATGATTCTAACGTCGAAGACATGCTCAATTTTTGCCTTTTTTGCCGATGAGCACTGATAGCAAAACGATGGGCTTCATCACGAATATGTTGAATCAAATGCAAGGCAGGTGAATCCATGGGGCACGTCAATTCCTGGCGTTGATCCGCCAAAATAAGCCGCTCCCACCCCGCTTTGCGTGTTGGGCCTTTGGCAACGCCCAGCAGCATCACGTTTTCAATGCTTAATTGCTCAAACACCTGTTTGGCCCGAGCGACTTGGCCTTTACCACCATCAATGATCAATACATCGGGGAATTTTTGTTCATGGATCAGTCGTTTAAAACGTCGAGTAATGGCCTGTTCCATCGCGGCATAATCATCACCGGGCGTAATGCCTGTGATGTTAAAACGTCGGTATTCTCGCTTCGCAGGGCCGTGTGCCCCAAACACGACGCAAGATGCTATTATGTCATGGCATAGGGTTTCGCTGATTTCAAAACATTCAATTTTTTCGATGGGCCGCGCAGCCTTGAGCAGAATCGTCAATGCTTGGTAACGACGCTGCATGGTGTTTGACGCCATGGCATGTTCCGTCAACGCCAAACGCAAATTATTTAAAGCAAAATCCAACCAGCGCCTTTTCACGCCTCGTGGCTTTGTTTGAATGTCGCAGGGCTTACCGCGCAATTCGCTGAGAACCTCTTGCAGTGCACACTTATCCTTAACGTCACAATCCGTCAGAATCATGGCAGGAATTCGCTCCGGCGTATCAAAATAATAATAGGTAATAAAAGCATCAAACACTTGCTGCCATAAAGCGTTGTCATCCTCTTCCACGTGTTGTTTAGGGACCGTTGGAAAAAACACTTGATTGGCAATGATTTCACCGTCACGTACAGTCACATACTGAATGCAAGCAAAACCGGGCCGAGCTTCAATCACGATCACATCAGCATCACCGCGCAGTTGCACAATCGCTTGTTGCTCTTGAACAAGTCGCAAATTTTTAATTTGATCACGCAATCGCGCGGCTTCCTCAAAAGCAAGCTTTTCCACAGCCAACGCCATACGGGCTTCAAGCTGATTTAAAATTTGTTGGCTTTTGCCCTGTAGAAAATGCGTCGCATCGGTCAAAGATTGTTGGTATTCCGTTGGGGTGATATAACGCGTGCAAGGCGCACTGCAACGTTGGATCTGGTATTGCAAACAAGGACGAGAGCGTGCACTGAAAAAGCTGTCACTGCAATTTCGAATTTTAAATATTTTTTGAATCATCCCCAACGTTTCACGAACCGCAGAAACACTGGGATAAGGACCAAAAAAATCCCCTTGTTGCGGCTTTTTTTTACACCGCATCAGCTCCATGCGCGGGAAATCATGCCGAGATGACACATGAATAAAGGGGTAAGATTTATCATCGCGCATCAGCACATTGTATTTCGGTTTTAAAGATTTGATTAAATTGCTTTCCAAAAGCAACGCTTCTGTTTCACTGCGGGTAATGCTTACCTCTATGGATACAATTTGATGCACCAAGGAACGCGTTTTCGGGGCGTTGTCTTGTTTATTAAAATAACTGTTCACCCGTTTTTTTAGATTACTGGCCTTACCCACGTAAAGCACCACACCTTCCGCATCCAGCATGCGATAGATGCCAGGCTCAGGCGTTAAATTGGCGAGAAAAAGACTTAAATCAGTTGATAAATTTTTGCGTTCAGATTTTGTAGTCATTCCTTGATTATAGTCCTTTTTTTTATCTAAAGTCCAAATTTTAGGCTATAGTCCAGAGCAACTGTGCTTAAAACAGGACCAAAAACAAAACATATTTATGGATAAATGACATGTCTACCGTTATTTATCCGGATAAGCAGCAATAATAGCACAAAATATCCGAAGTTCATGTATACTTTAGACCTGATGCCTTACCCATAACATCACCGCCGAGAGGTCACATGCATTTAAAACGCACCCTGGATTTACCTGCTTTGTTGAGAAAAAAATCCTTTTTTCTTTTTGGTCCTCGCGCAACAGGAAAATCGACGTTGATTCGTCACAGCTTTGATGCAGATGACATAGTGATGATTAATTTATTGCGCAGTGATTATTATCTAAAACTTAATAATGCACCTCAGATGCTGGAAGACATCATTCAGGGGCATTTGAAACCCAAGTTGATCGTGATTGATGAGGTGCAAAGAGTTCCGGAATTATTGAATGAAGTGCATCGTTTGATTGAAGAGCAAGGCCTCACTTTTCTCCTGACAGGAAGCAGTGCCCGAACCTTAAAAAAGCAAGGGATTAATTTACTGGCTGGACGAGCCTGGCAGGCTCATCTATTTCCTTTAACGTCTTATGAAATTCCATCATTCAATTTGATGCGTTACTTGCGGTATGGCGGACTGCCAGCAGTGTACTTGAGTGATTACCCTGAAGAAGAGTTGAATGCATATGTGCATACTTATTTGAGAGAAGAAATTCAAGCCGAATCGCTGATTCGTAAAATCCCTGCATTCACCCGTTTTCTGGAGGTGGCGGCATTGTCTTCAGGAAAAATGCTGAACTTTAGTGAAATAGCCAGTGATACCAGTGTTCCTGTGAGTACAATTCGTGAGTATTATCATGTGCTTGAAGATACATTTATTGGTTTTATGGTGCATGGATGGACCAAATCAATCAAGCGAAAAGCAATCGCCAAAGCCAAATTTTATTTATTTGATCTGGGCGTGAAACATGCCTTGGCACAGATTACAGAGATTACACCTAAAACTGATCTGTTTGGACAAGCATTCGAGCATTTTATAGCGATGGAAATCAGGGCTTGGTTAGATTATCGTCGCCTCAATAAACCGTTGTCTTATTGGTGTTCAACGCACGGTGCAGAAGTTGATTTTATCATTGGTGATGATATTGCTCTTGAGGTGAAAACAACCCATCAAATTCATGACAAGCATCTTAAAAATTTAACTTTATTGGTTGAAGAGGCTATTTGTAAACAATATATTATCATCAGCTTTGATAAGATCAACCGAAAAAAAGGAGCTATTGATATATTGCATTGGGAAACTTTTTTAAAGCGTTTATGGAATGATGAATTGTGAGTTATCATTCGTCTTGCAACGAATCATTAGGGCGTTCAATCACTCGATGTTTCATGGCTAAAAAAGTCAATTCAACATCATTTTTTATGCTGAATTTTTCAAACATGCGATAACGATAACCATTGATGGTTTTACTGCTCAAAAAAAGTCGATCAGCAATGTCTTGCACAGCCAAGCCACTCGTAATCATTAACATCACTTGCATTTCGCGTTCAGACAGGAGATCAAAAGGTGTTTCTTGAGGTGCTTGCAAACTGCTAATTGCCATTTTTTGAGCAATTTCAGCACTGAGGTAGCGTTCCCCTTGGTATACTTTACGAATCGCTGCCGCCATTTCTTCGGCCCCCGATTCTTTGGTCAAATAACCCATAGCACCCAATTGTAAAATACGACTGGGTAACGGTTCTGTGTTCATTGCCGTAACGGCGATAATTTTAATGAGGGGGTTTGATTTGAGTAAACGACGGGTGACTTCCCAACCATCAATACCGGGCATTTTCATGTCCAACAAAACGACGTCTGGTTGATGTGATTTCACCAAAGACAGCGCAATTTCGCCATTTTCAGCCTCAGCAACCACATGCATATCGGGCAAATCTTCCAGTAATCGTCGAATGCCCATTCGCACCAACGCGTGGTCATCAACAATTAATACTTTTATCAAACGATGCTCCTTGACACTCAAGCCAATGAACACAAAAGGTGCAACGATATTAGCAAGACTCGCATATCATTACAATGAGAATTGCAATTCTCCTAGCACACATGAATATGAATACTTGGGTTATTCTCTTCAATGGCAAAGAAAGGCGGGTATTCGCCCAATGCATGCGCTCGCTGCAACAATTCGGTGATGTTTAAAGTCACCAAACGGTACAATTCTTGGTAATCATGGATAACAAAATACACAGCTTGCAATTGATCAATTCGATATGGGGTGCGAAAAGCCACCACTGGGTCAAAAAACACACGCATGGCCAAATCACTTTCTACGCTGTAAACCGTTTCTTGAATCGATGATAAAATTCCGCCACCATAAGCACGTATGCCTTGAGCGGTATGGATTAAACCAAATTCCACCGTGAACCAGAATAAACGTTGCAGCAACGGCCATTGCGATTCAGGAAAGGTGAGTACCCGTAGCGCATATTCATGCACAAAATCAGCATACACTGGGTTAGCCAGCATAGGGCAATGCCCGAAAAGCTCATGAAAAATATCGGGCTCTTGGATATAATTCAACTCTTCTTCGCAACGGATAAACGTGGCGGAAGGAAATCGACGTGAGGCTAATAATTCAAAAAATTCACGTGCCGAGATCAATGCTGCCACCGGCTGTACTTGCCAACCTGTTAAAGCCTTAAGCCGGTTACTGACATCGGGCAGTTGGGGGATTTTATCGGGGGTTAACTTTAAAGCAGTCAGACCTTGTAAAAACTCATCACATGCTCGCCCCGGCAGTAATTTTTGTTGGCGTTCGTATAAAATTTTCCAGATGCGATTTTCTTCATCGGAATAAACCACCATGCCTTGAGCATCGGGTGGGTGAGACACATAGCGGCTGACAAATTTCATGATAATCCTTAACACAAGCTAAGTTTGTTTTAAATTAGATTATCCCTTTGTTGCGATTTACGGAAGCCCTTAATTGATCAATTGATACAATTGTTTCAGTCCCCATGGCTGTTTGGCGTTGATTACCCTTCCAGGCATGTCCGTAAACAACTTCGTAAGTTAAAGGAATTTTTTGGTCAGGGGTGCAATAATGTGCCATTGACTGCTCAAGTTTTGACCAAATAGATTTGCCCGTTAAACCAGGGTTGCGTGTCGCGTGGATGTTTCTAACCCCTTGTGCCTTGAGGCTTTTTAATAGGCTGTTTAACGTGGGGTAATGAGCAGTTATTTTTTCCATGTCAACCACCGGGTCGAGAAAATACTCCCTCAACAAACAATCCCCAATATCGTGCATGTCCATAAAATCATTGACGTGTGAAAATTGATCCACCGTTGCAAAGGCTTGACGCAATTCCAAAAACGTATCAGGACCTAACGTTGAAAACATCAAACAGCCATTTGGATTCATCACTCGATTCAATTCGGCAACAACAGCCGCTAATGGGTTGGCCCAATGGATAACTTGGTTGGCAAAAATCAAATCAAATGTAGCGTCTGCAAATGGCAAAGCGGTCATGTCGCCATTCACCAAGGGCCATTTTTTTCTCCATCCAAACGTGCTTTTGGCAAGGGCCAGCATGTTGTAGGCCAAGTCAAAACCAATGATTTGAGCTTTTGGATAATGTTGCTTTAATCGTTGTGAAAAAAAACCAGGACCGCATCCTAAATCTAACACATAACGCGGTTTTATTTTTAAATAATGCAATCGCTCAAAAAGACGCTCTCCAATTTCATATTGCACTTTGGCTGCTTGTTGGTATTCGGATGCATGCAAATTAAATGCATTGCAAATTTCGCTTTTTACATTCATGATGAAGGCTTACGGAAAAATTAGATCCAACGCGTATGCGCTATAAAATAGCAAGTATATCACATATCTTTAAACCAACAGTGATTTGTGTCATCTGCCAACACCCTCACTCGCAAGCATTCGCCGTCTGCAATGCATGCCGGCAATTGTTTATGCCCATCGGACCGGCTTGTCGCCACTGCGCACAACCCTTGCCCGATGCCACGTTTGCTGTATGCGGCGCATGCTGCCAAAAACAACCGATGCTTGATCATGTGTTTGCTGCGTATCAATTTGAAGAGCCACTGCGGACATTGCTGCATGAATTCAAATACCGTGAAGGTCTTTATTTAACGCCCTTTCTCGCACATTTAATATTAAAATCCTTGCCAAATGAACTGACAAAAACCCAATGCCTGATCCCCGTACCATTGCATCAAGATCGTTTGCAAGAACGAGGCTTTAACCAAGCAGCTGAACTTGCGAAGCATTTAAGCCATAAAATAAACAAGCCTTACCAATTATCGCTTTGCAAAAAAATCAAAAAGACGCTGCCTCAAGCAGGATTAACCGCTGAACAACGCAAAAAAAACCTCAATCAAGCGTTTCAAGCCATGGCGACCTGCTATCAGCACGTGACCTTGATTGATGATTTAATGACCACTGGCAGCACGGTGAATGAATTAGCCCGCACCTTAAAAAATACTGGGATAAAACGTGTTGATGTGTGGTGTTGTGCAAGGGCTGTGGTTCAAAAATTTTACTAGCCTCCTAAGTTACAACACCAATCCTTCTTCAATGTCCTCTACATCTTCCTCCCATTTGTACTTAGCACAAAGTCTCGTTAAACGATCAGCGATCAATTTGTTGTTCAATTGATTAAATTTATTGGTATTAGCCACCGGCTGTTGCCACAGAATGGAGGCTAAAGGCAGCACGTTTTTCAATTTTTTATCTTTAACGGCATTGATTAAAACCTTCGCCGATCGTGTATGTCCATAGGCTGCCTGCCCAAAAAATGTAGCGCGGTAACTTGATGTAACCCTCACCAAGCGCATGACCGCCTCGTCAATTTCGGCAGGGGTGAAATTGCTTTTCTTTTTTATTTCAAGCAATAAGTCCGTCAATAATTTGCCTTTATGGCCCCATTGACTTTGCCAAGACATAGCATCATGGCACTGTTGTACTAAATCTTTCAACTCAAGCACCGTGTTGGTGTTTGCAAAACTATTTTGCACCACAGCCGGTTTGACAACAGCAGCATCATTATCACCAATCAAATCACTTATGCCACTATCTAGATCAAACAACGTATCGAATTGTTCATGGACAGCATTGATTTTCGTGGCAACCAGCTCCCGTTCCTGCTCGGTGAAATGTGGCAATTGCAGCACTTGCATCGAATGCTTGCTGGCAATAAAAAAAGCGTCTAAGCTTTTTTTTAATTGACGGGTCATCGGTTCAATCACCGTCTTTAAATTGGCACGCATCAAATTGTCATGAGAAAGGGATTGGTCAATGTCTTTGACTTTCTCCAACAATGCTTTAAATTCTCGCTCCACTTGCTCAAGGCATTTTTTGGAAAAATCTTGAAAGCTTTTATGCCTCAAAAAACCGCGGTAACTTTGCACCAGTTCATTAAAATTGTTTAATAATTTAGTGACTTGCGTAAGGCGGTATTGTTGTTTAGGCAAATCTTTTAATTTTTCTGACGAAGCTTTGTCCAGCTGCAATAAAAAAGGCAAATCCCATTTATAGTATTGTTTACCCTCAGCTGCCTCTAAATTAATTGCAGCAGCTTGTTCTTGGCCACTGTATATCCTTATATCCCCTGTTCCTAAAATTGTAGAATCTTTTGCCCGTTGCAAACTTGTTTCAGTATCCACCAAAACCCCAAAATCTTCGATGATCAAGGTCATGAACGGGATAAAACGAGCTGCGGTGGTGGTTGCAACCAATTGCTTGTCAGGCCAAAGCAGGTTCTTGCCTTGCAAATGTTTCTTTGTTAACACTTTAATGGGGTGAATAAATTTTTCATCAAACACGGCCAGTGTGTGCGCAAACTCCAAAGCCGCATCGACTTTTAATTTTTTTAGTTTTTTAATTAATTTATCTTTATCATCTGACGTCAAATGGCTAAAAATAATCAAGGTATCCACCACCGTCTGCGGTGGATTATTGTCTTTTGCAGTGGCGGGCAGAGCATCAGAAAAGGCTTCAAACTCTTTGAGTAAATCGGGCAATTCCACCAGCAATTCATTCAAATAACCTATTTTATAAGCCATGTCGGCCGCTGCCTTGCTATCGGGCTTCGACTTTTTGAGAACGGGATCATATCGCTTGTATAATAATTTAAAAATATTGGTGTCCATCAATAACAATGAGCGATAAGCACTGTCTGCGACATCATCAAGGTTTAATTCCCGAGCTTGTTTGTCGGCATAAGCCCGTTGCAAAGCATTCACATGGGTTTTAACTTTACGCACAAAACTCAACAATTGATTGTCATCATCGCTTATGGATGCAATATCAGGTGTGCCAGCGCGCAAGATTTCATTTAAAAAAACGTCAACTTGGTAACACAATTCAATGCATTCGTCAGCGGTTAACGGGTAACCATTTTCATCCACAGGATGTTGAAGATTCCACAACAAATTCGCAAGGCTCATCATCAAAAACCGGGGCGCAGCCTTATCATTTAAGTAATTGGATTGTTCGTAGGCGGATTCAAAAAACTCCACAATGGGATTGCCCAATTGAAAATCATGATCAATGTTTGCAAGAGAATCAGGAAAAGCCGATGTAAAAAATAAAGCAATGTTTTTACGCACTTGATCAAGCAAACCATTGCTGGCAAGAGGTTGAGGTAATTTTTCACTTAACCGATAAAAAGGCAACGTGGCGTGCAAAACCGCGTTTTTATTGTTTTCCAGCGAGCCTGTTTGAACACCCAAATAAGAGGCGAACGATTTATTGGATTCTTGTGACATCAACTCCATATAATCTCTGATGACGCGTTCTTCGTGGGAAAGAGCCGTTTCCATTTTATTGGTCGGAATGGTGAAGGTCGCAATCCCTGCCACGCGTTCTTTATCAAAGGCTAAACGCTTGCCCCGTTGCGCATTCAATTGGCAGTTGACGGCCACATACGAAATGGCAATCCCGGCTAAAGCGGTGGCCACCAAGAGCGTCGCGCCATTGGCTTGCATCGAGTTCCCTAATTTGGCGGCTTGGGATGAGGCGTAATTGGACAGCTCTTGCGCTTGGTCTTCGACAACCTCCTTTTTTTTGATGGTCGCAGTGGCTGTAGCGCGCAAGACCTGCTCCGCAAGCTCATAACTCATTCGTTAGCTCCTTTATGGTCTATTATTTTCCAAGGTATCGATGCAAATCATTCAACAATAATTGAATGAACACAAGGGATAATGCAATGAAAATCAAACGATGCAACAACACTTCAAACGCGGTAGAAACAGGCTTGCCTCTTATTTTTTCGATCAACGCATAAACAATCGAACCACCATCCAATCCAGGAATAGGCAATAAATTGATCACGATCATCGATACACTTAAATGAGCAATGAACGATAAAAAAACAACCAGCCCTTGAAAAAAGGAATCCATCATCGCACTAAAAAAACCTATAGGCCCAAGCAGCAGCATAAAAGGAAGAGTGCCCGTTAGCAATTTCTGCAGCATGCTGATAAAAAAATTGAAAATTTCACAGATTTGCAACCCAGCCTGTTGGCTCGCTGACCACAATGAAATCCCTTCGACGTATTGAATATTGGAGGCTGAGGTATTGGGTGTAATTCCCATGCTTGTCAACAGCGACGTTTCTTTAGCGTGGTATTGCCACCGGCTTAAATCCAATGAGGTAGAAAACAATGCACCATTGTTGTGCTTTATGATCAAGGGGATATTTTTTTCTCCCAAATGGGCGATGAATTGCATGCCCACTTTTTGCCAAGAGGTTGTCGCATGCCCTGCCACAGCAAGCACTGTATCGCCCGGGGTAAGTTGTGCGTTTGCAGCGATACTGGCGGGTGTAACCGTAGCAAGAATGGGGGGCAGTTGTTTGTACCCTAACATGGCGATCAAAACGAAGGCCAGCCAAGCTGTGATTAAATTTGCGACAACCCCTGACAAAAGAATAACAATTCGTACCCAGATTGCTTTTTTATCAAAACATCGCGTGTATAAATCAGGGGAAACGGTGGCAATCCGTGTATTCAGCAGATCCACGGAACCTCCAAGAGGCCACAGTGCCCACACCCATTCGACACCCCTGAATTGCCATGCCCACAATGGTTTTCCAAAACCAATGGTGATGGATTTTATGCGAACCCCTAGCCAATAGGCAGCAATTGCATGACCTGCTTCGTGAAGACCGACCACCAATAGGAGACTCCATACAACAGCCAGTATTCCCCAGATCACATCCATGCGTGTCCTTAACGAGTATTATCAATCACCAACTTTAATGGCGGTTTATCTGCTTCTCTG
>CAZGKX010000012.1:10752-15465 GCA_964525945.1 uncultured Legionellaceae bacterium | reverse complement strand
CCTTGGCGATACACATCGAACACTCGGTATGCTTGATCCGTTTCGCTGTCCACCAATTCCACATCGGAGCCTGCCTCATCCACCAAAGTGATGGATAAATGTATTTCCCTAAATTGCCCAATATGGTAGCGTTCATTGAATAAGCGAATAATACTGGCCAAACTATCAGCGGCTTCGCCTGTATCATGTTTACCATGAAAAATAATTTCCATGTTGCGCTCCTATTATCAAGTTATTTTCTGCTCATGCCAATGGCATCCCACTAAATTATCTGATTCGCAATCTATACAGCACGTGTGACTGCTCAATGGATAATTGTATTGACGGCAGAACGGATCAAAACTTGAGCAATTAAAGCTCAAAATAATTAATTATTGTTCTTTTGAACGCCAGACCTACAAATTAGGCGCGCGATGGTTTACAATCACCACCTTCTTTACGGGTTATTATTCTATTGTGTTTGTTGCCTGCGGATTAAATCATAAAACAGCGCCGCTGGATGTGCGAGAAAAAATGGCACTTCCAGTAACGGCCCAAGATACACTACTCAATGAGTTGGTGGGCTTGCCCACGGTCAATGAAGCCGCTATTTTATCCACATGCAATCGCACTGAGATATATTGCGACACCAATGATCCAAGCAGCATTATTCCATGGCTTGCCCGTGAACATCAGCTGGCACCCCAAGACATTGCTCCTTATTTTTATATGCACCACGGTCATCAAGGGGTACACCATACGTTACGTGTCGCAACAGGCTTGGACTCCATGATGTTGGGGGAACCTCAAATCCTCGGCCAAATGAAACAAGCTTACCAGCAAGCCTGTCGAGCCGGCACGATCAAACAAAATCTGCGGCCCGTTTTTCAATATATTTTTAATGCCAGCAAACGGGTAAGGCACAAGAGCGGTATAGGCAATAATCCTGTATCCATTGCCTTTGCCGCAGTGCAATTGATTGGCCAATTTTTTCCTGATTACTCCTCACTCAACGTCTTTATCATCGGCTCCGGGGAAACGGCTGCTTTGGTGGGAAAATATTTACACAAACAAGGTGTACGACACTTTATGATCGCGAATCGTACCCAAGAAAAAGCAGAACATTTGGCGGCAACATTCTCAGGCCAAGCACTTTCCATTGGCGATATACCCGATTATTTATCCGAAGCGGACATTGTCATTTCGGCCACAGCTTGTCCTCTGCCTTTTATTTGCAAAAGCCTGGTGAAACATGCCTTGTCCAAACGGGCCAATGCGCCGATGTTTTTACTGGATCTTGCGGTCCCACGTGACATTGAAGCCAATGTGGCAGATTTGGATCATGTGCATTTGTACAACATTGACGACTTAAACGGCCGTATCGAAAAAGGCATGAATGAACGGCGAGCCAATGCCTTGCATGCTGAAGAATTGATTGAAAGTGAGTTGGATCGTTATGTGCGTTGGCACCGCTCTTTAAAAGCTAAAACACTGCTGTGTGACTATCGAGAACAGATGCACGATTTAGCGCAACAAGAATTACAACGCGCAATGCTGAAATTATCCGCAGGCCAAGATCAGCAACGCGTATTAACAGAGTTCAGTGCGCGCTTAGTGAATAAATTGACGCACGCTCCAACCGTCGGAATTAAGCAGGCAGCATGGGATGATCGGCTGGATTTGCTCGATTTGGCTCAATATCTTTTTAATACATCGGTAACCCAACCCAATCATGAAGAAATCACTTGAACTGAAACTTGAACAAATGCATGAGCGCTTTCAAGAAATTGGACGCTTGTTATCCGACGCCACGGTTATTTCTGATCAACAGCAATTTAAAGCATTGTCAAAAGAATACGCACAATTAGAACCCATCACCGTTTGTTATGAACGTTACCTGGCCGCGTGTTTAGATGTGAGCTCGCTGCAAGAAATGATGGAAGGTGACGATGCAGAGCTTGCAGCCATTGCCTCTGAAGAATTGGATGCGGCCAAGAGCACCCTTGATACCTTGGACGAAGAATTGCAGTGGCACTTGATCCCCAAGGATCCTGACGATGATCGAAATATTTACTTGGAAGTCAGAGCCGGTACCGGTGGTGATGAAGCAGCGATCTTTGCTGGCGATTTATTTCGAATGTACAGCCGTTACAGTGAAACACAAGGTTGGCATTTAGAAATCGTGAGCGAAAGCCATGGCGAACATGGTGGCTTTAAAGAAATCATTGCTCGCATCAGTGGCCATAGCGTTTACGCACAATTAAAATTTGAATCAGGCGCACACCGCGTGCAACGCGTGCCTTCCACGGAATCGCAAGGCCGTGTCCACACCTCAGCCTGTACTGTTGCTATCTTGCCGGAAGTGGAAGCCATTGATGATGTAGAAATCAGCAGCGAAGATTTACGCATTGATACCTATCGCTCCTCAGGCGCGGGTGGCCAGCACGTCAACAAAACAGATTCAGCAATCCGGATCACCCATCTACCCACCGGAGTGGTGGTGGAATGCCAAGATGAACGTTCACAACATAAAAACCGTGCCAAAGCGATGGCTCTGTTAAAAACACGCCTACTCAATGCTGAGCAAACCAAACAACGCCAAGAACAGGCACAAACCCGCAAATCATTGGTGGGCAGTGGTGATCGTTCCGAGCGAATTCGCACCTATAATTTCCCGCAAGGACGCCTCACCGATCATCGCATTAATCTAACCATCTATCAGCTGAACGATGTCATGGAAGGTGATTTATCCATGGTCATTGATGCATTAAAACGTGAATACCATGCCGAATTGCTTGCTGAATTAGGCCGTCATGATCAATGATGTTTTAAAACAAGCCATTGCCGTCTTGTCCAAAACCAGTGAAAGCCCGCGACTGGATGCTGAACTGCTTTTATGCCACTGTTTGGACAAACCCCGTACTTATCTGTATGCCCATGGCGATGCAGAACTCACATCCCCTGAAATGCAATCGTACCAAGAAGCGGTTCAAAAACGCGCAACGGGGTTACCCATCGCTTACTTGATCGGTCAGCGAGAGTTTTGGTCGTTGATGCTGGAGGTGAATGGTTCAACGCTCATTCCCCGTCCAGAAACAGAGTTATTGGTCGAATGCACGCTGCAAATGTTGCCAGCAAGCACGGCAGCAACGGTTTTGGATTTGGGAACAGGGACTGGCGCAATTGCTCTAGCACTGGCTTCAGAACGCCCTCAGTGGCAAATTCTTGCGTGTGATAAGAAAGAAGAAGCGGTGGTTCTGGCTCAGAAAAATGCTGCAAAATATGCATTCGGCAATGTCAAAATCATACAATCTGATTGGTTTACCAAGATCAAACCACAACAATTTCATGCCATTGTCTCGAACCCTCCTTATATTGCTCAGCACGATGAACATTTAACCCAAGGGGATGTGCGGTTTGAACCCCACGAAGCATTGGTGAGTGGCCAAGACGGTTTGGATGATATACAACACCTCATTCAAGAAAGTTATCAGTGGTTACGACCCAATGGTTTTTTATTGTTGGAACATGGTTATGATCAAAAAGAACCAATCACCTCTTTTTTCAAACAACATGGTTATCAAAAAATAAACACTTGGCAGGATTACCAAGGATTAGCACGTGTCACAGGCGGCTATCGACCATTTATTAATTAAGGCAGGAATACCTCCTGAATTTTACCTCTCATCTAGTTCACGATATATTTGAAGTGAGTGGCCGGCAACGATCACTGCTTATCCGACTCCATTGATTGTCATACCCCTAAATACGCAACCCGTTTTGATGGCCTTAATGGTCAAATTGATGGAGCGAGTACGCCTCACAGTACGCCGCTTTTAATCTCTCAGCGCATGTTGCCGTATAAAATAAGCAATAGCAGGATCAAGTACTCGATAGTAACCACTTTTGTCCTGATAAATCATATCAAATTTGCGTAAATCAGAGATGCATTTATTAATACTTGATGGCGTCAAACCGGTGCTTGCTGAAAAAACTTGGCCTTGAAAAAAATGAGTCGGCTCGTATGCAAGTGTTGTGAGTACTTTTCGTCGGTTTAAAGTCAACTGAACAAGCTCATTACTGATCCAGTCTTTTTGCTGATCCACAAAATCACTCCAAGTGTTTCTAACCTCACCTAAGGAGGGTGGTGCATCATGCCGCCATAAACGACGGCACAGCGCATTAACATAATAAGGATGATTTTCTGTTAAATGGCTGATTTCTTGAATAACATCATCTTGTAGCGACTGCATCCATTTATTTTTGGCCAGTTTATTTAAAAACAAATGATAAGCGTGGTCTTCAATTCGCTCGATAGACATTAAGTCACATAGATGGTACAACGGTCTAGATTTGTCACTAAACATTTCACTTAATAAATGTCGTTTACTGCCACAAAAAATATAACTGATATTCTGACTACGCTCTACTGCGTGTCTTATTGCCGCTTCAACAGCATGATTTTCTTTTAATTCACCGATTTGCTGAAATTCATCAAAAATAATAACACAGGTTTTTTGTGCTTTGTCCGCAACATAGTCCAGCGCCAAGAGTAATTCTGAAATACTTTTTTCAGTCGTTTGCTTTGTCGATATTTCAAGGGTTTGACCCAAGAGATTGAACGTTAATTTAGGATTAAACGTGGCAATTGACTCTATTAATTTTGCACAAGCAGCTTTAGTGGGTGGTAGTAGATCCGTCATTATTTTTGAGATCCCTTCCATCAATAGCTTC
>CAZGKX010000012.1:0-10742 GCA_964525945.1 uncultured Legionellaceae bacterium | reverse complement strand
ACATCATTTTGCGTCAATACAAAAAAGAAATCAATGCAAGCGCCAGGAAAGTCATTTTCCTTGAGCACTTGCATGACTAAACTTGTTTTACCATAGCGTCTCGGAGCAACCAACACAATGTGCTCATGCCTTTCTATACTATGTTTTAAATCGGTCCGCTCTTTGTCTCGGTTACAAAAAGAAATGTCAGTGGCAATGCCTTGTGGAAAATATCTTGTTAGATCTTTCATCGCTAGTATCGCATCATCAGTGTGATACAATCATTATCACATAGGTGATGTGATAATTCAATGATAAACGTTTTGAGTTATTTACTGACGAAGAGCGTCTGTCATACGCCTGTCATCCAATATAGTTGGGTCTAGGTCGTATTTGTTACGTTTCTGCACCCAATGAAGCATGGGTGAGTGACCAAGACGGTTGGGATGATTTTCAACACCTCATTCAAGAAAGTTATCAGTGGTTACGACCCAATGGTTTTTTATTGTTGGAACATGGCTATGATCAAAAAGAACCAATTACCTCTTTTTTCAAACAACATGGCTATCAAAAAATAAACACTTGGCAGGATTACCAATAATGAGCACGTGTCACCGGCGGCTATCACCCCCTCCCCCCCCCCCGTGATGGGATTATTTTATTTCATATTTAATATAAAAAAGATGGAGTGATTTAAAAATACACAAAAATAAACGGTGCAGAAGTCATTTTTATAAGCTATAGTTGATGAATAAGCTATTTTTTGATATACCTACCCCCTTTAACAATAAGAGTGAGTACACCGTGAAAACCAGTACAGTTGGCAATATGGGAATTGCCCCCTATCAGGAAACTGATGGTGAAGAATACATGAACGAAATGCAACTAGAGCACATTGAACAAATTCTGCTTGCATGGCGCCAATCATTGATGGAAGAAGTCGATAGAACGGTGACTCACATGAAAGATGAAGCTGCAAACTTTCCTGATCCGTCCGATCGAGCCAGCCAAGAAGAAGAATTCAGCATTGAGTTACGCACCCGTGATCGTGAGCGAAAACTCATTAAAAAAATTGAAGATGCACTTGAACGGCTGCGTGATGAAGAATTTGGTTATTGTGAAGCCTGTGGAATTGAAATTGGCCTGCGTCGTTTAGAAGCTCGTCCAACAGCTACACTTTGCATCGACTGCAAAACCTTGTCTGAAATCAAAGAACGTCAAAACCAAGGCGATTAAACATACTATCGCAGCAGAACCGCCTCTTTGCGGTCGCGGTTCTGCAGTTAAACCAATCCACTACACCCGATGAACTTGCAATGCTTCTGTGGACAATGTTTTAAAATAATCATACGACATGTAAAAATCACCCCAATCACCCGCCATCCAACCCCATGAGTTGCGTACCGTAAATAACCCGTGGTGGCGATAACCATAATTATCCATGGCAACAGCATTGTCATCGTAGCCGGTGATAATCATCGCATGACCGGGTATCTTGTCTTGCGAATCCAAACCTTTGATGATATCCGTGGTAAGGACCCAGGTGTCTTTGAAATAATGATGCCAACCTACAGCGCCCGCTGTGCCTAAGTCCGTGCGAGGCAGCAATACACCAAATGTCACACGATTTCCCGCTTTAAGCGCAGCTTTTACATTGTTCACATAAGCGTTCATTTCAGCGGTTGTTTTCGGTTGCTTGGTTAAAATAGCTTGCCAAGTTGTTTGGCTAGGGGCAATGGCTTCACTGTATTTTGAATATTCATCCGGCGCCATGAAACTATTAGGGGTCGAAAAATAAGGGTATTCTGTTACACCCCCGCATCCATATTGACGCTGGTTTTTGAGGTTGATAATTCCATATTGATCAATGCGCTGCAACATTTTCGTGTTCCAGTAACCATTCCAACCACTTTTTCCAGTGTTGTTATTTTCCAAATATTGCCCCAATTCCAGCAAACATAACTGGCTGATGTAATCGCCCTTTTTTAACGTGGCATCAAGGGCTGCTGTAACGGCAAAGGTGACACAAGTGCCATGGTTACCTTGATCAAACACTGGTACATTGTTCATGCCCAATTGCTTGGCTTTGGACGTGGAGGTCAATCGTTCTGATGGTTCAGGTATTCCACTTTCTTCATTTTGCAACGTTTGCTCAACACGTTCATAGACTTTTTGCTGCGCTTGGTCAGACAAGTGATATTCAAGAAGCTTAATGTGTTTACTGGAATTGGACGCTTTCAGACCGGATTGGGCCTGCAATTTTGGATTGAGCTGGATGGATTCTTCGACCTCACCAACGATGGTAATACCGTCGTCGGCCCAAACACTATAATTGACAAACAACAAGGAAAATAAAAACAAACGAACCCAATGCATCACTCATCCCCATCAATAAGTTGGATGGCCATAGCATACCACAAGATCATTATTTAGTCATTTTTTATTTTATTTAATCTTATGATTCAAAATAGCATCGATGTATTGGCAATGCAGGGCAAGCGCACCACGATTCACATCCAAAACTTGTGTGGCATTGTAAATTTGCGCCTTGCGTCGGCCAGGATCTTCATGCAAATGAACAAGGGCTGCCATCAAAGCATCGGCATTTGGGATTTGGACAAGAGCCTGGGCCGTTGATAATTCCGCACAGATGGCTCGGAAATTTTGCATGTGCGGACCACAAAAAACAGGCACACCCATAGCAATGGGCTCCAATACGTTGTGTCCACCGATAGGCACCAAGCTGCCCCCAACAAAGGCATAATCACTGACATGGTAAAACCCCAGCAACTCGCCCAATGAATCAAGCACAACCACATCATTGTGATCATTCACCGTCAGCGGTTGACTACGCAAACCCGTGTTAAAACCCAGTGCTTTACACAATTCATAAACAGGCATGAAGCGTTCTGGATGCCGAGGTGCTATCAACACAACAATATTGGGTATACTGGTTTGGAGGAATGGCAAGCGTGATAACAGCTGTTGCTCTTCATCTTCATGGGTACTTGCCACCATAAATACCGGCCGCTGTTGCCCCCAACGCTGTTTTAGCGTTTCCCCAACCCCGCGATCAAAACCTGCGGTTTGTAAATCAAATTTGATGTTGCCCGCCATATGCACCCGCTCCGATTTTGCACCTAATGCAATAAATCGCTTAGCATCAAGCGTGCTTTGCGCTAAAATACATGCCAATTTATTAAGAACAGGCGCAAAGAAAAAGCGGGCTTTTTGGTAGCTTTTAAAGGATTTAGCAGATAATCGAGCGTTGGCAATCACCAATGGTACATCTGCACGTTGTGCATAATAAATTAAATTAGGCCACAATTCTGTTTCCATAATGATACCAGCACGTAAATTCAATTGCTTAAAAAATCGCCGCACAGCCCAGGGTAAATCGTAAGGTACATATTGATGAGCAACCCGTTCTCCAAATCGGGTCCGCACTTGTTGAGAACCCGTGGGTGTCATGGTGGTGACCAACACCTGCCACTGCTGGGCCAACAACGCCTCAATTAAAGGCGAGGCAGCAACCACTTCGCCTAGCGAGTTGGCATGCACCCATATATCAGCAGCGAATGGTTTGGATTTGTTCAAAAAAAAACGTTCGGCAATACGTTGGCGATAAGCCGGAAGATGCCGCCCTTTCCGATAAAGCCGAATAAAAATATAGGGGATCAGCGCATGCAAAATAATGTTATAAAGAAAACGCATCATAGTTTGACTCCGATAAGCCACAGGGTGACATCAAATAAACGTTATACTCTTATTATGCCTACGTTCCCCGCTTTATGCATCGTGTCGGTAAAAAGATCATTTTAATGCGCCAATTTAGATGCGTTTGACCTGGTCAAACCTAGAAAAAGAGAAAATTATAGCCAAGCACAGTATACTGAAAAGAAAGCCTTATTCCATATAATTGCATAAAAGGAGCCTCGATGAGTTTACGTCATTTTTTCACCAAGCATGCGTGGTGGGGAAAATTATTTGGCGCATTTTTTGGATACCTCGTTGCAGGACCTATTGGTATTTTTTTTGGTTTGATCATTGGCAATTTTTTTGACAAAGGACTGCATCAATATTTTTCAAACCCTTATTGGCATTTTCACATCGAAAAACGTCCTGTTGTGCAACAACATTTTATAAAAGCAATGTTTTCCATTTTGGGCAACCTTGCTAAAGCAGATGGCCGTGTTACAAAAGATGCCATTGCGATGGCTAAAAATCTGATGGATGATTTTGGGCTTAACCACCGCCAGCAATTGGACGCGCAAGCGCTGTTCAATGCGGGGAAAAATGCAAATTTTAATTGTGGCCACGTCGCGGCAGAATTGTACGCAGCGGCGAAAGACAATCCTTTGTTGTTGAAATTATTTGTCGATATCCAATATCGAGCGGCTCAAATGGGTGGCTTCACTGCGAAAAAATTAGAAATTATGAACACCATATTGAATGCACTGCATTTTGCTCCTCTTTACCAGCAAAATCGCTTTTACGAGGATTTCATCTACCATAATTTTAAAAATCGTTCACGGCAACAAAGCGGTTATTCGGGAAGCACCCACAACGACTCCCATCAATCCAATCCATTTCAAACCTACCAAACACCGTTGTCTCAAGCCTTTGAGATACTGGAAATCAAACCAACCTCCAACAAACAAGATATCAAACGCGCTTATCGACGCTTAATGAGCCGCCACCATCCGGATAAATTAATGGCAAAAGGCGCCACAGAAAAAGCAATTAAAATGGCCAATGAAAAAACACAAAAAATCCGCAAAGCGTATGAGCAAATTTGTCAAAGCAACGGTTGGTCTTAAAGAGCGCTTGAGCACTCTCGATTTTTTAACCGAAAACGATACCCGATTGCTCAAACAATTCTTTGATTTTATTTGCCATAAGAACATGAGCAGGCGCAGACGGATGAACCGGATCAAAAAATAAATAACCATCGCAGGCATCATGCCCTAGACGCGGTTTAATCGTAGAAACCATCGCTAAAATTGACTTGGAAGAGGGGTTATCAAACAATTCTTCATAACAGGTGTCTTTTACATTGGTAAAACCATAGGTACCGGGTTGCTGAAGAACATCGGTCAATAAAGAATTGACATCAAAAAACAACCATTGTACATCTGGATAAGTTTCTTTTAACGCCGAAACATTTTGTTCCAAAAGGAGGTTGTTTTTAGTGGTGGCTTCACTTAACACGTCTTCAGCCTCGAAATCACGAGCGGCCGGTGTTTTGCCCAGATCCGGTAAATTAATAACCATAATATGCTTGGCGCCTTTTTCAACCAAGTGCTTCAAACCAATGACAATCCCGGCATTGACATTATGAACGGCTTCATCAACATTATCAGGAATGCCTAAATAATTGTTTGAACCCATCCAAACGATAAATACACTATTGGGATCAGCTTTATCTTGATGCGCAAGCAAATAGCTATCAATTTCGGTATTCAGCGTGAAAAAAGAATCATCATCGTCATCCTCGCTAGGAAAAACAACCCCAGCGCCACCAAATGCATAATTTAACAAATGCTCAGTATCACCTTTGGGATAATACAATTCATTCAACAGCTCGACCCATACCGGGCCATTTGTAAACCGTCCTTCATAGTAAGGAGGAGAAACGGGCAACTGATGCTTCATGTATTCGTATAAATTGCCACTATCAGACAAGCTATCACCAAACACTACAAATTTATTAAGTTGCACGGCAGATACTTGCAAAGAGAAAAACAAGGTCGCAAT
Organism: uncultured Legionellaceae bacterium; assembly: GCA_964525945.1. Classification (GTDB taxonomy): domain Bacteria; phylum Pseudomonadota; class Gammaproteobacteria; order Legionellales; family Legionellaceae; genus CAZGKX01. Next base: position 5,006 of record CAZGKX010000012.1, on the reverse strand, counting down.
AAAGAATAGAATTCGCATGAACACCCCTAAGATAAGCAGTGTATTTATACAATACTTACTGCATAATAATAACGCATTGCAATGACAGAAAAAACGATTAATTTATTGAACGATTGTTTTATTTAAACACAGTCGCTCAGGCAGCTCAAGTGGTACGCGTGACACAATTCACGTTAATGACACGCGTATTCACATAACTATATGTTATTTCATATAAAAAATATAATAAATACTTAAGCAGCGCCTAGCAAGGTTAATTTTAATTGCCGACCACACACCCAGGCTTTATTCAAGCCCAACAGTGCATCTTTTGACATGTCTTTCGGTAAACGAACGGTGGAGTGATCGTCATGAATTTTTAAGCCCGTGATATAACGGCTTTGCAGGCCTGCCTCATTGGCAATGGCACCGACAATATTGCCTGGTTTTACACCATGCACACGACCAACATCCAGACGGTATAATTCTTGAGGATAATCATCTCGCAATGGACGACGAGTACCGGTTGATTGCCGATCTTTATCCAAACCACGTACGGCTGGCCCTCGCGACTCATCACGTACCCGCGCTTCTTTCACGGGACGTGCCGCTTTGGGCAGTGTTAATGTTTGTTGCCAAGGTTTATCTTGGTTCAATCGCAACGCTAAAACGGCAGCCACATCAACGGCAGAAACATAAGGATTCTCTTTTAAATAAGATTCAATGATCTTTTGGTAAGAAGGCAAATTCTCGTGTTGCAGACGTTCCGTGATATTTGCCATGAAACGCTGTTGCCTGACTGTTTGAATCATGTAATCAGTTGGTACAACAATTTTTTCAATGCGTTGTCGGGTATGACGCTCAATCGTTGTGAGCATACGCGACTCTCTTGGTGTCGCGAACAAAATCGTTACCCCACTGCGTCCTGCACGGCCGGTGCGGCCGATACGATGCACGTATGTTTCACAATCATGCGCCATATCATAATTAATAACATGGGTGACACGCTCCACATCAAGGCCACGCGCTGCCACGTCAGTTGCCACCAAAACATTGATAGCACCTTGTTTAAATTGGGCAATGATTCGCTCACGTAAATTTTGAGTGATGTCACCATGAATTGCCATCGCACGATGACCTTGTTGTTGCAGCAACTCAGCAACTTCTTCCGTGCTGCTTTTGGTGCGTACAAACACAATCACACCTTGGTGATCTTCAACCGCAAGAATCCGCAATAAAGCATCTGGTTTTTGTGGTTGAGAAGCAAACAAAAAGCGTTGTTCTGTTGTTTTAACGGTAGCGGTTTCAGAACGAATTTCGACAGAGACAGGATCATTCAAATAACGTGTGGCAATTTGGCGGATACGTGGCGGCATCGTCGCTGAAAACAATGCTATTTGTCTTTTTTCAGGCAATTTAGCGAGAATAGTTTCCACATCTTCAATAAAGCCCATGCGTAACATTTCATCCGCTTCATCGAGCACCAACGTACGTAAGTTATTTAAAATTAAAGTGCCTTTGTCCATATGATCAAGAATTCGACCTGGCGTTCCTACTACAATTTGCGTGCCTTCGCGCAAGGTTTTAAGCTGTGGGCGATAATCTTGTCCACCACAAAGCACCGTTACTTTGACGCCTTTTTGGTGTTTGCTTAATATTTCATATTGTGCTGCCACTTGAATAGCTAATTCGCGGGTGGGTGCCAACACCAACACTTGAGGAGTTTGTTGGTTAGGAACTAAATTATGCAGTGTAGGAATAGCAAAGGCGGCCGTTTTTCCCGTTCCGGTTTGGGCTAAACCAATTAAATCACGCTGTTGCAGCATCCACGGTATGGTTTGTTGTTGAATAGGTGATGGCGAAGTATACTTTAAATCATCGACGAGCGCTTTCATGATTGAACCGGATAAATTCAAATCAGCAAATGTTGTTATTTCAGTCGATATTGTTAATTCTTGAGTCATAGAAATCCCGAAAAATACACATAATCTGAAAACAGATTAAGCAATGTAAAAACTGGTCAGTATAATATCAGAATTCAGATAAAAATGCACCTGATTTATGTTTTTTTCTCCAAAGAGGATAAAAAAGCTAGCGAGTGAGGGGTATAAACAGCATGGTGGGCGCGGCTTAAATGGAACACATGTGTTGCCAACAATTGCAGTTCATGGCATAAATATTGACAACTACCAATGAAAGTGTACAAATATATGCGTTGCTGTACAGTTGCCGCCAGCGCTTGCTTGGATAATTCCACGGTTAAATCGTTTAATGACGCAGCAAGTTCGTGTTGTATGTGCAGCGAGATGTCCATACTTTCCCGTGCTAGCGCATGCATTGACTTCACAACGGTCGCATGAAATTGGTCTACGGCAAGATGAGGTTTAATCGCTGCTTGATTTTGTGCATTTAAAGCGATTATCCGACTTAAAAAAATACAACTTCGAAAAACACCACGTTCACATAAAATAATTTGCTCATACAATGCAATGATTGCTTTTTTATCCCTGCGGTCAAGCACTGCATTTAATAGCAAACGCTCTTGATCCCCAAATGCGCGTAAGATCTGAGTTTCATATTTATAAGGATTGTCGTACTGGCGTCGTGGCACAGCATTGCAAAATTTTATGGCATACAGTTCACAAAGATCGACTAATGAGGAGGACAGCAATTTTTTTAAACGGTGTGTGGTGTGGATGGGCAAAATCAATTTGGAGACACTTAACGCCACCAAAACACCAAGCGATATTTCAAACAAACGTAAAAGCACCGTATGTAACGTAGGCGAGCCACTCATTAAAACACTGATCAGTGTCAAAGCACCAAAAACGCCCCCGGCCTGATTTTTTTTTGAACCATTGATCAGCAAAGCAAAACCAAAAATAGCCACACTTAAAATCAACCCATTCAAAACACAGTTGTGCCCCCAAATAAAAAGCGCAACAAAGGCTAAAATCCCTCCGCTTAATGCGCCCAATAATCGCATGTAAGATTTCTTAAGGGTGCTGCCAAAATCTTCTTGACCCACCATAACCAGCAAGGTGGAAATCACCACCAATTGGCTAAATGGTAGGGCAAGGTAGATGCCAATCGTAAAACTGAGCAGGCATGCCAAAGTGATTTTAAAAGCATTGAGGTATTTACCTAAATCAATAATTTTTTTTCACCTCGCTGCCCCGGCATTTGGGTAATGGCTTGCAATGCATCGGCTTGATAACTACGCTGCACTTGCTTTTCGCTAGGTGAGGTATACAACGTGGTGCGTTGCTGAGGAATACGATGTATAGACCGGATGATATTGTCCATCCGTGCGGGAGACATTTCTTGGCCATGCAGTGTTCCGGCCGCTTTGGAAATGCTCTCATTCATGAGCGTGCCCCCTAAATCATTGGCCCCCACTTGCAAACCTTGTTTTACACCCTCGTCACCTAATTTCACCCAAGACACTTGGATATTATTAATAACAGGGTACAAAACAATGCGAGCCACTGCATGCATCAACAATGTTTCTCGAAAGGTGGGACCTTTTCGGGCTCGACCTTTGATAAAAATAGGGGTTTGCATGTGCACAAAGGGTAAAGGAACAAATTCAGTAAAACCACCGGTTTGTACTTGTAATTCACGGATTTTAAGCAAATGCCGCGCCCAATGTTTCGGTTGTTCCATGTGCCCGAACATGATCGTTGCAGTTGTTTTGAATCCAACCTGGTGAGCGGCTTCCATCACGGCCAACCATTGTGCGGCGCTGATTTTATCTGGGCATAATGAAGCACGGACGTCTTCGTCTAAAATTTCAGCAGCGGTTCCTGGCAACGTATTTAGACCTGCTTGCTGCAATTGCGTCAGGAAGTCAGGCAAAGAAAGTCCCAAAGTCTGTGCGCCTTGCCAAACTTCGAGGGGTGAAAACGCGTGAATATGGATATTGGGCAATGCTTCACGAATCGCTTGGCAAATCGACAAATACGTATCACCAGTGTATTTGGGGTGAATACCCCCTTGCAAGCATACTTCGGTTGCCCCGCGCTCCCAAGCCTCTTGGGAGCGACGCACGATTTCCTTTACATCCAGATCGTAGGGCGCACCTTTTAAATTTTCACTGGTTTTTCCTTTAGAAAACGCACAAAATTGGCATTTAAAGTAACAAATATTGGTGTAATTGATATTACGGTTGACCACGTATCGAACCACATCTTGGTTGACATGGCGACGTAGCTCGTCGGCTGTTTGACACACCGACAAAAAATCTTGATCATACGCGTGAAACAAATGTGCAAGGTCTTGTTCTGTCCAAAGCTTGTTTTTATCCCCCACCTGCCCCAAACATTTTTTTATAGCCGCACTGGCCGATAATTTTTGACCCATGAGGTTAACATAAGAAGGAGGGTCTGCGTGCATACCTGGGGACCATGGATCGGAACGAGCAAAACCTAAACTGTCAGTTAAATGGAGAACACGGGTAGCCAAGGGTGCAGCATGCCATTTGAACGCGTCTTGACAGTAAGTTGGGTATGACGCTAAACGTTGTATAAGTGTTTTACCTGCCTTTTGCGTGGCCGTTTGGAGTTCCAGAATGGCGGGCCAGGGCGCTTCAGGATTAACGTGATCTTTTGTTACAGGGGAAATGCCCCCCCAATCATTTAAACCGGCCTGTATCAATTTTGGATAAGTGTCTGGAGTTAAATTAGGAGGCGCTTGAATGTTCATCTCTTTGCCAAAAATCAACCGCGCCATCGCAATTGTCCAAAGCAAATCCTCCAAGCTGGGTTCAATGGCATCCGCCATTTTAGTGCCTGATTTCGCTCGAAAATTTTGAACAATAATTTCTTGTACATGGCCATGCTCTTGGTGCAATGCGCGCAATGCTAATAAGGATTCAATGCGCTCTTCACGTGTTTCGCCAATGCCAATCAAAATGCCTGTTGTAAAAGGAATGTTTAGAACACCAGCTTGACGAATTGTTTCAAGCCGCACAGCAGGTTGTTTGTCTGGAGAACCGTAATGCACGCCCCCGCGCTCGCCCAAACGTG
>CAZGKX010000011.1:10872-51925 GCA_964525945.1 uncultured Legionellaceae bacterium | reverse complement strand
AGGTTATGTGTTAGTCCCAAAAGTGCGCCATGATGGCATCGAATTGATGTTCTTCGCTATACTTCAAAAATTTTTAATATTTACAGCGACTAATGCCAAAGGATGTATGCAGTTATGGAAGATTTTTGGACAGGGCAACCGCATCTTAATTTAATCCCTTTATGAGAGTGGTACGCACATCATCATTAAGTGCAGCCATATGTCTCTTGCGTTTTACGCTTGCATCAATAGAAGTATTACGGCGAATGATGTTAAGTGCAATATGTCTAAAAATGGCATAATTTTCAGGAGCAGCATCTTTTCGAATTCTAGATTCATCTTCTCGAAATGTAACGTCTAACGTCCAGTGCAAAGAATTTTCGATAGACCAATGCTTACGACTAGCACCTAGGAGAGGGGTTGCAATCGGAGCACATGAACTGATATAAAAACGTGTATCCATTGTTTTAAAATGACGCCCTTCTCTAATGGTCTCAACCATAACTAAGCTGTTTAATTTTTTCCATTTCAATCCTTCAGGGATATGTTTTTTGTATTTTTTAAAATCAATAGCATAAGCGCGTCGTGTTTCGACACGGCCATGACCAGTATCAATTTCTTCATGAAAGTCATATTCTACATTTTTAAAATTAGCCTCTTTTGCGACGGTTAAAAATGAGGCGACTTCTTCATGGAAATTACCCTGATTGCCTTTGAGAGCGAGGAAGTAATCTCCTTTTTGTTTTACAATTTGTTCAGCTATATCTTTTTGGCAGCCCATGGCATCGATGGTGACGATGCATCCTTTGATAGCCAAACTATTTAACAACTCCGGAATTGCTGTGATTTCATTGCTTTTCTCAGCTGTTTTTTCTTGTCCTAATACAACGCCATTAGCGCTACTCCAAGCACTGACCATATGAATTGCTGACTTTTCATCCCTTGTGTTAAAACTACGTCTCAACGTTTTTCCATCAACAGCAATAACATCACCATCTGTTGCTTTTGTTACAGCTTTAATCCAGCTTGTAAAGCAACTAGCAAACTGTTTGGTATTAAGTTTTCTCATGACTCGCGCTATCGTATCATCAACAGGAATACCATTGTCATAAGGGAGAAATTGCCTTAACCACTCAAGTTTAATTAAGCCAAAATCTCGAATGGATTTCCAACCATCACATCCAGAAATGGTTGCGCTAATGATCAAAAAAATGATTTCAACTAATGGATAGCGCTTCGTTCTGTCAATTCTTGGATCTTCGAGTGTTTTGAAGTGAGATAATAAGTCTGATTGCATCATATTCCTTTTTAAAAAAGAAATATTTGATCATTTCTGTGCTGTTTTGTCGATCCATACAGACAACAAATCGTCTGAATTATGGCGTTAGCCATGATTTAGACGATCTTGCCCTGGATTTTTGGAGCCCTTACAAGCAATGATTGAGGAAATATGGTAAGATTTTGATAAGATGTTGGCAAACACGAAAACGGGTTATTAACACCCAATTTTTAGTAACTTTTATGTGTTAATTCAAGTTATAAAGCATGGCAACCAAGTTGTGTTTAAATGTCATCCGGAAATTTCTGAGGTTTGCGGCTATCCCCCTATCTACATTGCTTTTTTATGATACATATTGTACTATGTTGTCAAAATAACGAGCAAAGAGAACTAAAATGATGACTGCAGAAGAGATTAAACGAGCCTTAATTCTTATCACACAATCGTGTTCATGGAAGTTCGATCTTCCTAAAAAACAGTTTTGGATGTTGTGTAAGAATGAAGCGGAAGCTAATCAAATTATTGACAAACTGCCCCAATTGACACATTTAAATATAAGACACACGAAAGAAGGCGCTACTATTCTTCTTTGGAGTCATGAAACATTGGAGCAATATACTGGCGAGATAGAGGCGCTTATACAGGAACATGGGGATATATTTCAGTGTCATGAAGTTATCATGAGTAAGCGTCCAGATATTACAGCAAAAGATGAACTGGTGGCAGTTGAAGCATTACGCTTAACGGGGCTTTTTAACAATCAGATGAATCCAAATAGAGAAGAATTTAATTCTGGACTAGAAACCTTAAGTCGGTTAGGTTTGAATGATAATCCATATAGTCGTGCATTACGTATGTTTCCTCGCACTCCAGGAAGCATTACTCTGATTGATTTTTCCATACTCCCTACATCTAACAATAGCAATTCAAATAGCTGATAATCTATTCAACCCTTAGAGGGTATCCGGAACGGGTAATATATTACCCGTTCCGGATACCCTCTAAGCCTAGTGTGTACGTAGACCCCATTTTGTGACAACTTTGTTCCATTTTGATTAAAATAGTTGGAACTATTGAGTTATATTGCTGTTATTTAGACCATTTATAAATTTATTATATTTTTAATGTTTTTATCACCCTCCGAATGAATTAAAGTTGATCGTCACGAGGCAATAAATTCTTTTAGCTCTGTTTTTACTCAAAAAGCATGTCCGAAACACCTCCTACGTACATACTAGGCCCTATTTTAGCCCCCCTTATAAATCCAATAGTAAAGTCTATTGGACTTATTGAGGTGGGTAATCCCCCCGAAAAATAACTGATGTCAAAAGTAGAATTTTCTCGTAACCCATGTTGAAGGAGATTCTGCATGAAAAAATCTAAATTTACAGACAGCCAAATACTGTCAATTCTGAAGCAAGCGGAAAATGGAGCCCCTGTTCCTGAAGTTTGCCGTGAGCCCCTGATAAGTTCTGCGACATTTTATAAATGGCGAGCTAAATATGGAGGGATGGACGTTCCGATGATGTCTCGGTTGAAAGAGCTAGAAGCTGAAAATAGTCGCCTTAAAAAGATATATGCTGAAGAGCGTTTGAAAGCGGAGATTCTGAAAGAGGCTCTTGAAAAAAAGTGGTAACACCGTCGCGCCGTCGGGGGATTGGCGCAAAAGGCGGTGAATGAAAGGGACATTTCCATTCGCATGTCTTGCGAATTGTTTAGCATCAGTGAAACGTGCTATCGATATGAGCCCAAATTAAACGATGAAAATGCAAGGATAGCTGACTGGCTATTACGCTTAGCTCAAAACCAACGTAACTGGGGCTTTGGTCTTTGCTTTTTGTATTTACGCAACGTGAAAGGCTTTGTCTGGAACCACAAGCGTGTTTATCGGATATATTGGGAACTGGAGCTTAACATGCGCATTAAACCCAAAAAACGGTTAATTAGGGAAAAACCTGAAACGTTAGCGGTGCCTACGGCAATCAATGAATCATGAGTTGTAACGCTATTTGTGTGACTTTAAGTGGCTCAACAGAAGAAGTCAACGCAAGTCATTTACATGGGAAAAGGGGACTGACCAGGCGACTGGCCGCTCTACCAAATCAATAACTCACAGCATTAACACCTACGTTAAAGCAAAAAAAACGGTCATTATGTACTTGCTTGATCACTTTGTGTATAATATGCAATCATTTGTCGCATGAGTTTGTATATTATGTTTCATATAGGCCGCTTTTTTGGAATCTCTAGTCCTCCTGCAGTGGTACCAAAACCATATATTCAACAAGAAGAACTTATTTTATATAAAACTAAAAAAGAACATCTTAAATTAATAGAGCTTGGGTATTGTCCTGAATTATTAACATCTCAAATACACGAATTTGGTAAAAGTAGGCCCGTCTTTTTTTATTCTAATGATGCTAGATATATTTCTTCTTATCTTAGAACCTGTTATCCAAAAACATACGCCCCAACAGACCATTTGAAATCCATGATAAATTCGATTGGGATTATCATAGGAAATGGTTATGTGCTTTCTTTGTTACCAGATATTTGTTCGGATGACATTTTGCTGCTCGATACCCAGCCCGTGGTTCATTATTTTATTTTAATGGTGCGCGAACTTATTCTTCAGGCAAATATTGATGATGAATTTGGACTACTTAAAAAAAAATTAATCGCTCAAATCAGGTTGCTTGAGAATACTATAAACCATCAGGCAACAGTAATTGATGCTCAAGTAACTATAATAGATGAAATGAGAATGTTAGGCTCCAAACATTTTCTTGCAAATAAAACCAGATTTGTTCAATGCAGAGAGGCATTAAAGACAAAAGAATTATTACCAATAGAAATAGATATTTCTGACATTGATTATATAAAATTATTAAGTGAGGCAATTGAGCTGTCAGAGTGCAATGTTTCTTTTTTAAACCTTACCAATGTAGCAGATTACACTGGAACACATAAGCTGTATTCGAGCATCCAACAACTGCCATTAGCAGATAATCTAAAAATTATTACAACGCAACTTGTGTCAGATACTAATAAGAGGAAGTGTTGTGTGAGTACCAATTTAGCTGAGTTTTATGAGGCATTAAATGATAAACCGCATTTTTCATTCACTTATTAACTGAGTGGGTCCCTCGAGCCCAGCCTTAATACATGACATAAAATATTATATTAAGCCCATTTTATAAATGAATTATTGGATTGGGTCAAAATTTATATGCTAAAGGGGAGCAAACTCTAGTTTAAAGCTAGAAATGAGCAATTCCAGTCATGTTGACACTGTTCGTTAAGAATATTTAATTGCTCTTTCATAATATACCCCAGATAAAAATGTGCTTAATTTTCTCATGGAGAACGCTTTCAAATCAATTAGCGACCATGTAAACCCTCTTTTTCGTGCCATGCTAAACTAGAGGTTCCGGATGTTTAGTTAATCGGTATGGAACAGGGGTCATACTGTTTAAAGGAGTTATTACAGGAACGGGGCAAGTACGACCAAGACAACGTGTTTATGTCATAAATTTAATCAATTCAGAGAAATTCAAAAAAATTATCTGATGAAAAAGAAAAATTAAAGCCATAAATAAGCATACATATCAAAAAAAGGATTCGAACGATTTATTTATTACTTTTAAGGACATACATAGCCGTAATGTTTTAAAAAGCAAAAATATAAACAAACTACCGCCCTTATTACGTACTAACATTAACAATTATTTAAAAAAAGAGTAAATCTAACTTTGCTTATAGCTGCCGGACTAGAATTATAAGAATGTTTAATTTTCAAACAATTCGTCAATAGTTGACTGCATCTCATCCTGGCTCGGCCTGGCATACCGAAAAATTTCCTTAATAGAAACATTGCCGCTGAGCTCCTGGGCAAAATGAACCCCATGTTTATCCGTGACTTTCTTCAAAAAAGTATGTCGTAATTTATGTGGCGTAAAAGTAAATTTCTCGCTTTCTGGCAAAAATGCCAATGCTTGCTTCAATACTCTTTGGCAGATACGATATACATCTAAAGTCTGCAGGCGCGCACCATAACGACTAATAAATAATGGCTCATCATCACTACCTGCTCTTTTGCTCAAGTACTGCTCCAAGTATGCCCTGCTCTCTTGGGGTAAAGGAATTTTTTGACTTATACGTTTGGATTTATGACGCATTACTTCGCAGAGCCCCTTCTGCTTATATTGCCAGACATTTAAAGTAACCACTTCCGACTCACGAAGTCCTGATCCTAATAGAACATAAAATAATGCTGTTTCCATCAAAGGGTTTTGATTTTTGCGGGTGCAGCTTTTCATTCGTTGCTCGCAAGCAGATTTTAATCGCATCAACTGACGAGAAGTTAATCCATTCCAATCAGGTGAATCGGTTTGTAAATCTTTTACTTGAGCAAGAGGGTCTCCCGCTAATAAAGGTCTTTGCTTATGCAGCCACCTTCCGACATGACGCACTGTCGCCATTGTTCGATTAATCGACGTCGCTTTAAATGGCTTACCCGTTTTTTCAGAAATTGTTTTACTTAAGCTTTTTTGAAAATGTTTGCTAACGGCAGGTGTCCAATTATCAACATTGTCATGCCCTACTTCGGCTTGAAAAAATTGAAGGAACTTTGAGAGATCTTTCTTTTTAGCTTGCTCGGTTTTTTCAGGCGCCCCTCTCACATGCACTGAATAATAATAAGACAACCATGCAGTCAATGAATTGGTATCAAAATGAGCATCCAATGGATGAAGTATCTTATCCATCACAAACTTTCGATTTTCTTGAAATTGAGCATCCAGGAAATTCAAGGCGTCCTCCATGTGTGTTTTTCCGATAATACCCTATTTGTGATGGATAAGGTACGTTATCCATTTCAAATAAATTTGCGATTTTTTTTCATCCCACATAGATATTTTATTAATTCCAAACTATACTATGACTAGTCAGACTGGTTTATTCGGTGGAATTATGAAAACTTGGCCATTACAAGATGCTAAAGCGCATTTGAGTGAGTTAGTAAAAAGTGCGTCTTCTGGGCAACCTCAAGAAATTACATTAAGGGGAAAACCTGCCGTGGTGGTTTTATCTGCTCAGCAGTATAAAAAATTAAAGCAGCCCAAACAAAAATTTGTGGATTTTTTGAGGCAATCTCCCTTGGTAAATATAGACATTAATATTAAACGTGATCAAACTTCTATGAGAGATATTGAGTTATGAATTACTTACTTGATACAAATGTAATATCAGAACTTGTAAAGTCTGCTCCTAATCAAATTGTTTTAAACTGGATTAACGATATCGATGATGAAAAACTGTACCTTAGTGTTATCACTATTGGCGAAATTAGAAAGGGAATTGCAGGAATAAAGGATTCTCAGAGACAACATAAAATTTATCACTGGCTTGAGGTTGAATTACCTGACTATTTCGAAGATCGTATTTTAAATATCGATATCAAAGTAGCAGATATGTGGGGACAATTACAAAGCAAAAATAAAGCGCATACTTTACCAGCTATAGACGGACTGATTGCGGCAACCGCCAAGACCCATGATCTTACACTTGCAACAAGAAATACCAAAGATTTTATTCATGCATCTATTGAAATAATAAATCCCTGGGAAGAAAATGGAATTGCCCCTATCAAACCGGACCACTAGCCGGCTATTTGGACTCCAATCCCCTATGACTTCAACTGTATATTATACAGGATATGTAGGCAGTCAAAAAATATGTGTATATAAATACGGCGGCAAAAGTTGTGATCTTTAGTCCCAGGCCAAATAGGTACTTTATTTTCGGGAGATTGGGAAATAATAAAATCAATTATGCGATGAGTTGAGAGGTAACTAATCGCATAATGATTATTATACGATTAGCTTCATAAATTTTATAAATTCATTTTTTGAATTTGAGATACCAGTTCTTTAAATTGATTGAGCTTGTGAGTTTCAAACCGTCTCATCAATTAAGGAATGAATTTGAATACTTTCATATTCAAGAATATCACCTGGCTGACACCTTAAATAGGAACAAATCGCATCAAGGGTAGAGAAACGCACAGCCCTCGCCTTTCCTGTTTTTAAAATAGACAAATTTGCTTCGGTAATTCCAATAGCGTCAGCTAATTCCTTGAGTCGACATTTTCGTTTTGCCAACATGACATCTAAATTAACAATAATAGACATAAATTATTTCCTTAAATTGTTAATTGAGATTCTGATTTTAATTTATTAGCTTCTTTGATAATGCATGAAGCGACTATGATGACAAAACCCGTAATAAAGGAAGCCGCATTTGTTGTGCCTAACCCAAGTGCTATATAACGCTCTCCAATTGGATTAGTATAGGTGAGGGCTAGTGTTATTATGGGTTGATAAATTATCTGGATGAGCTGTCCTGATACGATGCATATACCAATGCCTTTAATTAATTGAACATTTTTTTCTTCAAAATAACGCTCCTCTGCATACAATCGAAACAAGCCACTTAATTTGTAGAAAATTAATACGGTAAGAGAGATGGGTAAAAATTCAATTGCTAGAAGAATGAATCGATGTGCTAATGAAAAATTAACAAGATTAACTTTTTCAAGGAGTACAGGATGATCAAAGTTAGCAAGAACAGCAGGCCAGCCCCCAACATTCATCATTCCCTGTATATCAAATAAAATAAGATATGCCGTAGTTAGGGGAATAGCCCAGCAAAATATTCGAAATAAAACAGACAACATGTGACTAGTACGATTTATATTTAACATAATAAAGATCCTATTTGATTAGAGCGACCAGCATATTATATCCATAATTTATTGTTTAGCAATAAATAATCATTTAATAACGAATAATTAATATTGAAAAAAATAACAAGACGGATCTGTTCAATAAAAATTTTGCTTAATTTTCAAATATAATTATTCTGTTAAATTACATTGAGTTAACCAAAATCATTATAGGATCAGACGCAGAGGAACGAATTTTATTGCTTGGAAATATTCTCGATGCCTCAATATTAACTTGCTGCCCCGTCAATTTGCGCAGGAATTACGATTTCAGCAATTTGTTAAGTGCGAGCCACGCCGTCGCCATTGTTCGATTTATCGACGTCGCTTTAAATGGCTTTCCCGTTTTTTCAGAAATTGTTTTACTTAAATTTTTTTAATAGAGTCCAGCAGCTTCCTGCTTTTCCTTTGTTTGGTAATCTTTTTCAAATCACGCTTAAATTGTGTCGCCAACTCTAATTCAAGCATTATCTATAGAATCCCATACATCCTTCATTGTTTTAAATCGCTCGCCTTTACCTGATTCCAGTTCTGCCATGGCATCTCGCGTCTCTTTGTTCGGTATTTTTACCTCAAAACTATAGAACAGTCGAATTGCCTCAGCTGTAGATAAACCTACCTTATGCAAAATCGCCTCGGCCTGCATTTTAAGAGCAGGCTCAATACGAGCATTAATTGTTGCCGCCTTACTCATCTTATTTACTCCAAAAGTGCTATACTTTTGCATTACATTTTCAATTTTAGTGAGCTATCGTAAGGAGGTTTCTCAAGATAGATATAATGGAAAAAGATGTGGATATCGGATAGGAGTATGGCGCAGCCCATTTATTTTTTTTCGATCGCTATTCTATCTGCTTAACTCCTGCATAAAAAAATTTCTCTGCTTGGAATAAACTCTATTCATAAGGCTACAAAAATGAACACACTACTCAGTAGTAATAAATAGACCAATACTGGTCTTTGGCCTTTTTTAATTTTTGATTTAATTAAAATCAATTTAATTCACCGTTAATTAGGATAATGATAGGCCTGTTTTGTCTAAATGGAAGTATCGTGCCGGCTGAAATTTATCTGGACCACTTCCATATTTGCCATATTGTGATTTTTGTTCTTAGGTTAAAAAATATACATCCATAAACCCATCTCTAAAAACACTTTCCTTCCTCTGCGACAAAACCACTCAATGACGTGCTCTCATTAGGGCATGTCCTCAATTTAAAACCATTAATTGAACAATTATGGTGTGGTACAAACCGAATTTGCACACCAATATCTCATTTTCGTTTGATCCAAATTAGCGAGCAGGCCAAAAATAGCATTGATTTGAAGTTCCGAGCTAATTTTTCAAATCGCATGGCAATACTTCGGAAGGGTTTCAGCCAGGCGAAGAGATTTTCTACCAAATGGCGCAGTTTATAGAGGGATGAATCAAACTCAGGATTCCGTTTTGTGCTATTGGATTTTCGAGGAATGACAGGATTCATTCCAGCACTCCGAAAAAGTTCATTTGCTTGACCACATCAATAAACCCTTCGTTGAATCAATTCATATATTGGTTTGGATGCAGCAGAAAGAAACAAAGCCTATACTAAAAACAAGCCCCTTCTCGAAAGGTGCAACCTGTTGATGACTTATTTATTGCTGGAGAAAAAATGCATCCTGCACAGTTATTACAATTCAAGGCCGAAGATCTACATGATATCAAGTGGGTTAGAAATTTAACTCATGTTAAAATTAATGAATGGACTTTAAAGCTTACCGAAAGAATGAATTTACTTGGATTAAACCCCGACTTTACGATGACTACACGTGGATCAATCCAGAACGGACTCTTTACAGGGCCAAAGAATATCGATACGAGCTGGAACGAAGGCTCTCAAATACCCAGATCGATCTTCTCAGAAGTTATCGAGATAGATTTGATGATCATTTTCTCAAAAGAGTTTCCTTTTTTACCTTGGTCTTCTCAAACGCGTTCACTTATTCAAAATACATTTACAGAGGGTGCCAAAGTGCCAAATCTGTATTTGGATCATATTTATAACGAACCAGAGATCATTGACGCTCTTGCAAAAGGCAGCATCGCTTGTGGGGGCGAGTTAACATGGCGCAACAAAAAAAATGAATGGGGTGATGATTCGATCGTCCATTATTATTATGCTTATGAGGCGTTGGATTTTGAAAATCAGGTTGGAATCGAGTGGGAGATTGGCGTTTATTTGGAGCCACAATCGCCGGTAGAAAACTACTGGAGTTCAATCTTTACACCGGAAGAGATCCAGCACCAATCTATGATACGTGAGGCCTTAAAGCTAGGAAAGGCTGATTATAAAGATACAATATGGCAGATTAAAATGGAGCAGTGTTATGAGTGTGCGAGGAGAATAGTCGCAGGCCATGCTATACACTCTCTTCTTCAAGAAAATAAATCGTTCCCTGAATGTAATTTTTTTGTTGAGTCAAAGGCACTCCCAGAAATATTCTCTATTCTAAAGCCAGATGTAACGATTGTGGAGCCCCACATACAAGAGTGGATAAATGGCACCACGGGAACGCGTCCTTGGCAAAAAGTGACAAGCGAGCTTTATAGCTGGCCTAACGGTTCTAAAGATATAATAAGGGATGTTAATCCGAACCTTCTTCTCATGCCGGCCTGTCCAATTTGGGTTAAGCACGCCAGAAAAATTTGTGACTATTTTGTTAAGAGCAAGACGCGGTCGCATCTCGAGTAACTGATCTCACATTAGGGCGTGTCCTCAATTTAAAGCTATTAATTGAGGACACACCTTAGTGTTAATTAAAAACCTTTGTGAGATAATATCGAACATTTGATTATTGGTTATCCTTTGAGGTTAACATGCCGCAAAATAAATTATTATTTATCGTGCTTAAAAATAATCATGCGGATTTTACTCTCTATTCAGTTTTAATAAGGATACATTAGATGCCCCCTAAAATTACAAGATTGATCGCAGGAGCCAAAGTCGTAAAAAAAGGCTTAAACTACTTAAATGATCAACAAGAATCAAAACTCGAAAGTAATTCTCAAAGAACAGTCAGCGCGTCCATACAGATAAACTCCAACTCAATTGCATTGTCTATCTCAATAGAAAAGAAAACAGCCATTGATCGCTTGTTAACTCAAGCAAAATATCGCGTATTCGCACAATTGCGCGATAAAATCATTGAGGATAGAATTCATGCGAACTTTTATAATTTGTTTCAACAAGAACAGGGGGTGCTTCAATTTTTAGACGATCACCCGGTGATCAAACGATTGCTTATTAATCAAATAAAAACCTGCATTAAAGATTTCTTTGAAGAATTGAATCCAAATCCGCCAGTTGCGCTTCGACAGGTACATACACAACGAATAGAGCCCGCACGCTCGCCAGTTATTACTACAACCTCTATCTGCCTAACCATTTCTGTAGAAAAACAAACCGCAATTGATCGCTTGTTAACACAAACGAAATATCGAGTCTTTATACAATTACGTGATCATATTATTGAGCATCGAATCAATGCTAATTTTTATAATTTGTTTCATCAAGAAGAAAGTTTGATTCAATTTTTAAACGATCATCCTGCGATGAAAAAAATGTTTCTAAAACAATTGAACACCTGCATGAAAGAATTTTTCGAAGAATTGAACTACAAAAAATCAATCTACCAAGCACCCCCACCGATTGTTGACCCACAACTTGCACGTATATCAGTCATACTTCATTCTATTGAATCAGCACCCAACGATAACATGGGTGCTCTTCAAGCACGAGACCTAGATGCTCAAACCATCGGACATTTATGTTTAGGTCCCTACAAGACGACCTTCAGTGCGCGTTACAAAGCCATTCTTGAGCGCTTGCAAACACCTCAGTTATTGACAATATTGAAGCTGACTAATGATAAAAACACGTCCATCTTTTCATTGTATCATAGCAATCGATTCGATGTATGTGCATTGATATCCAAATGCCAAGACAACCCTAAGGTTTTTTGTCAGATCATTGACTCTTTTAAATTTGACGAAGAAACCATTCAATCGCTGGTCAATGTATTTAGATTAAAAGGTAAAATCAGAACATATCTTCTGAGCCTACCCGACGAGCCTAACAATTGGCTCTTGCTTGATCGCTGTCTGGATCAATCCACATCTATCGGTAATTTTTGCGCAAAAGAAGCAAATAGATTCTTTACAACAGGTTTGGAGAGGGAAACTGTCGCCAGCATTCGTAAGAAGGTAAATGCTAGAATTAAGCCTAAGGAACCGGATATCAGAGAACAGCAGCAAACTGCGGCCCTTCACACTGAAGAGTTGAATGAACCGTCCTTCTCTGAACACTTCGAACCACTACCCTACACACCTGGGCCAGAAATAAAAAATGCTCCTAGAGATTTGATGTTACGCCTTGAAAATAAAAGTGAAAATGATTTTTGGATTTATACGGGTTGCGCAATAGCAATCCTTGTGCTCTTAGTCGGTGCAATTTATAAATTTCGAAATTTGCCAGAAGACAATATTTCTCAATTTAAACCTTCAATGTGAAATATTATTTTTTTTGAGAATGGTGAATGACCTATTCATGATACGAAATACTAAACCACCATACGACTATTTAAAAATGAAACATTAGGTAAAATTAATTTTCCGGTATGCAATAAAAATAAATTAGAAAATCTTGAGACTAAAATCTGCACCAAGCTATAATTTGGAAGGGTGTATAAATTATTACAGTATGTATGGAAGCCCCGCTTTTCCAGCAGAGATAATAGCTTGTGCTTTTGTTCTGCCAGCGATTCACCCGCATAGAAGTCTTTTATCATTGTAAAATCAATAACGCGAAATCTATCGGCTTGGATAATAGCATTAACGTCCGCAACAGCCGCAAGTTGTAATAGCGGGTATTTTTTTAAGCGATTTATCGTATTATTTTCAGCTTTATTTTGATTTTTCGTACGCAAATGGACCGGTTGTAACGACTCCAATAGCGCCCTTTCCAATGCATAGGCTTTATATAACGAAGCACCATAACCTTTTGGCTGTATAGCTGCATTACTTTTAGTAAATGTCACACAAAAACACGGAACCCCGACATTTGAAGTAATATCAATAATAACCAATTCATCATTATATTCGTTTTCTATTGCTTTAATATATCGCTTTAAATAATCCGGTACTGTATCTTTTTCAACCACATCAATCTGTTTATTCCTAATAAAAGCATTATAAAGGAATAGTGAATGAGCATCTCTTTCTATAGCTTCCAGCACCCCATGGATAAACGCTTCGTCAAAACTACTTCCGGAAGCACATCCCGAACCACTGCTTAAATGCGACAAATTGAAAAAAGTTGATTCATCATAATTAATTCTATTTCCTCGGTTATATTTGGGCTCGATTAAGAACAGTGGATAAAAAATGGATGCCGCGCGGAGCATAGAATAAAATCTAACCCATGGCATCATCACATCCGCACCACCAATCAATTTCACAAAATTAGGGGGTAGCATGTGTTCGTTTATGAGGTAATCGAGATCAGGATTTTCATATACTTTCATCTTAAAATGTTGATCATTTCTATGCAACGTTTGATAGCTCATGTAATGTTCAAACGCTTCAAACAATGCACTTACTTCCGATTGGACGCCTACCCCCTTACCGCAACCAATAAATTCTTTTTTCATAGACCTATCAAATAAAAAAACATGGTAGCTTTTTAGATCCGACCCAGCACATTCTACCTGCGACTCAAGACCATGCGATGCGATGATCTGCCGGATATTATGGAGTGCTTGTTCAGATGAAATTTGTCTCTCAACCAAACAAGAGGTAACACCACAACTGTTAACATTCGATCTATTTTTCATATATAAGCTTACCCTCTTTAATTAAAAAGCTCTCGTTGAGCCCTGGAATTAAAACATGCAAGGAATGAAATAGGCTGTAGTCTTGATTGAAAATGTGCTGATATATTTTGTATCCCCCTTCTTTTTCTAATAATCGAGAAAGAGTAACTATTTGTTCGCTCACCTCCATATAAGAATGTGTGGGTATTTCCTGATAACTAATGATGTCTGAATCAAGACTTAAAGTGCTTAATTTATAGGCATTAAAAAACGGTGCATAGCGGTCTAGAAAATTACTGGTGGTTTTTTCTCGTGCTACTGCATTGTGGTTGCGTAATAATCGACACTGTAATGCTTCTAGAATGGATTTTTCAAGCGCATATTGCCTATCTAAAGAACAAGAAAAACCTTTCGGTTGCGCGATACAATCAGGTTGATGGTTAAAGTGAGTTAATATGCAGGGGACACCAAATTCATTCTTTAATAGTACAATGGAAAGTTTATCATTAAATTTTTCCTCGATCTGATATATCAACTCGCACATATGTCTGGGTAAACTGCATTTATTGACAAGGGTTGCATTATTTTTTTTAGAAGAAAAAAAATGATTAATAACAAACAAGGATATCGAATATTTTTCAATCCATTCATTTATCCCATGCAATAATGCTTCGTTATAAGACATTCCCAAAGCAGATCCGGTGTCATGCGCTCTCCACGCCAAGTGCTTGCTGCCGCCAAGCTCTTGTAATTTATTATAACGTGGTTCAATCTAACAGGAAAATAAAACACATTTTCATGATCAAAAATATCACAAAAGGGTAAAGTTGCCAGTTGTTTATTAGAATCGTTTTTTAATAGGTCCTCGTATTTTCTGAATTGACAAAGCTGCGGTGTCTCAGCAATCTCACCCGAGGCCAAGATAGGCATTTGATTCGGGCCATAACTTAATAAAGTATTAACAGCTACATAATGTTGCAAACATTCAGCAACAGCGCTGATTATACCCTGAATTTTATACCCTTTGCCCCCACCTATCCACTTTTGCTGACGTACCGTATCAAAAATAAAGGCTTTATAGATAGGAAATTGAGTGCCACTATATTCGACTAACCGTAATATCAAGCCTAGATTATCTAAATACTTATATAAATTATCTAGGCTTTGAGCTACCTCCACTTCTCTTTCGGGTGTTTTTTCGAAAAAAAACATGTTCACTCTTTACTTTCAAGTTCTTGAATTAAGAGTGCATAGTCTTCGTCAGATATCTGGCCGAACCCCTCTCCTACAGGTGCAGCTCGCCCAAAATCTGGATCCATTTGTTCAAAATCATCAAGTTCGCGATTGTCCACGGTGAGTCTCCTTGTAATTGATAGATAGTTAATGCTGCTTATAAAGTATAGTTCATAAATTGCAGACACAACTCGACCTCCGACCGGGATCCTGGTAGAAAAGGGTCTTATATAAAGCCTAAAACGAAGCACAATGAAGTGCTTCGTTGGTAGGGGACATCCTGTCCAACCATTCCTTGTCGTCCTTATGCGCGATGAACACACCCAGTTAAGTAAGTCATTTAAGGTCTTAACCAGTTTTCTTCAGTTATCACGCCGAGCACACTTGTCGTCTTTATTCGCAGTCCCTCTAAAAACGCTAAATATTTACATTCGATATTATTTTCATGTATTCTTGACGATTAATTCGATATAAAACATGTTTCAAAAGTTTATGGTCTGATGGAACAAGCGGATGATTAAAATCGTCATCATTAATGTGTTTCAAACCTAATTTTTCCATGACACGTTTAGATCGTATATTTTCAGCAACCGTAAATGATACAATTTCATCTAGGCGGCATTGCTCAAACCCATAGGCTAAGACGGCCTTAGCACCTTCCGTTGCATAGCCTTTTCCCCAGTATTTTGATCCTAGACGCCAACCAATTTCGACACATGGTGTAAAATGAGATTCCCATTTGGGTGGATTTAATCCTATAAATCCAATCAACGTATTACTTGATTTCTCAACAGTTGCAAAGAGTGTATAGTTTAGCTCCTTATATTGTTTATTCATGTCATGAATAAACGTTTTGACCTGTTCTATGGTTGGCATAATTAATAGAAATTCAGTGACCTTTTCATCTTGATTGATTTGATAATACGCATCTACATCGTACTCACTCCAAGTACGCAAAATTAATCGCTCTGTTTCTAATATAATGCTAGTGTTTTGTTGAGTCATAAAAACTAAACCTTTAAATCCTTTATAATTGTAATTCTATCACCGTCCTGTAACACATTCCCATAGGCATCTTTTATCGCATGATGATGGGTAGGTTCCGTTATTTCGTCTTGAGTCCATTTCGGAAGAACCATTGCCAACACAAGATAGCGTAACTGTCATCCGTTCTAGCCAATCCGTAACTTTTTCAATCCAAGATACGATTTCTGATGTCAGTCCCGTTTCATCTAACCCGATTCCTTCTGCAAATCCTTTTTCGAACATTTTTGTTCGCAAGGGTACTTTTCATTGAAATCGAGAAGTATTAAGTTTCATGATTATCAAATATAATATAGCAAATAATATGTCACCTTACGGTTATATAAAATGAAAATATCTGACTATTTTAGTACTAAAAATGTACTGTCAAAATTGAATTCTAACATGTTATCGCAAGGTCGGATTTTTAGTTATTTTTACTTCGTTACTCTTTACGATGCGATTGTTTTTGTGCAGCAGTGGCTTAATTTAGCCAAGAATAAACCTAGCTCCTCGGATATAGTTAACATTTGGTTATATTTGCTAATAACATCTGTTGGATTATTAGTTCTATTTTTTGTCAATGGTGGTAATAAAGGAAAACACTTTTTACAAAAATTCTTTTCTTTTTCGTTTACTGTTGGTGTTAAATATGCGCTAGTGATGCTTGTTCTTTCAATGCTTCCCCCTGTTTCGTTGTACATGGATTCTTTTCCATACAACATTATTGCAAATGTTATTATGAACGTATTATTAATTTTCAATATAGCCTTACGTATTTCTCAAACAAACAGCTTCATAATTGTAAATGACAAGCTAAAAAATGTGTAAGTAATGTGAGAAAATTACGCGTTGATTGAAAAGAATTAATAATATGTAAAACATTTTTTTAAATTTGCCAATTGATTAGAAAATCAAAAACACTTTATTGTTCTTATTAAGGCCAATAAAGTGTTTTTGATGTAGTTAACAAAGATATTATTCTTAGGGTTTTTTCATAATAAACTGACTCATAATGACTGTAATTTTTAAGGAATTTAGAATGAAAATAAAGTCTCGGCTCTGTAATATTTTGAAGTTAACTACCCCTCTTTTTCAAGCGCCTATGGCTGGAGCAATTACCCCACAATTGGCTAGTGCTGTTGCCAATTATGGTGGTCTCGGTATGGTGCCATTAAGTAATTGGCCAATAGAGAATTGTGAAAAATTAATTGATGAGACTTTAAATTTAACTGATCAACGCATTGGTGTGAATTTAATCTTGGAATGGGATCAGCGTGAGCGGCTAGAGCTCAGTTTGAAGAAAGGGATTAAAGTGATTTGGTTTTGCTGGGGCGATCCCAGTCCATTTATTGAAAAAATACATAAGCATGGCGGAAAAGTCATTTTAACTGTTGGGAGTGCTGAAGAAGCGAAACGAGCTGTTAATGCCGGTGTTGATGTGATTGTAGCTCAAGGCTGGGAAGCTGGTGGCCATGTTTGGGGTACGGTAGCAACACTGCCCTTAGTGCCCGCTGTTGTCGATACAGTTGCGGGTAAAGTCCCCGTAGTTGCGGCAGGAGGTATTGCTGATGGGCGTGGCTTGGCTGCAGTTCTTGCTTTAGGTGCAGAGGGTGCCGTATTAGGCACTCGGTTATTATCGAGCCATGAAGCAGGGATTCATGAGCAATATAAAAATCGTATTATCGCCGCCAAAGAAACTGATACGGTTTATACAGATTTATTTGATAAAGGCTGGCCAAATTCATGCATGCGCGTCCTTCGTAATAGTACTTATGATCGATGGCTAAGTGCGGGTAAACCGGTATCAGGAAAGCGTCCTGGTGAGCATGATAGCATTGCACAATTAAGCACAGGAAGTTCCGTTGAGCGCTATAGTCGTTCTTTACCAGCAGCAACGATGGTTGGGGATCTGGAGGCCTTGGCAAATTATGCGGGACAGTCTGCGGGTCTAGTTCATAATAAAAAATCCACGCATGAAATATTAGATGAAATTGTTGAAGATGCCATCAAGCGTATTAATACTTGTCATACGTTAGTTATTTAGCGATCTGACGTGCTTTAATAGTAGCAGACACCCAGTTAAGATCTACGCTGGCTTCAATCGCTTTGTATTTAACTCTGTTGTATCGTAAGAAATCTCTCCGTTTTGTACGGTATTTTTTCCAAACAAGGAACTGGTGTTAACCGCGGATAACATACGTTTATCCTGCATAAAATCATTAAGTGATTGCATGGCTTTGTGTGCCTCGAAATGATTTGAATCTGGGCCTTGTAAACGGAAATGGGCGGGAATAAACGGCTTACCATATAAAGTTTCAAGCATGCCAGTGCTCGGAAAAACACCTGCCCACTTAGCATAAAAATCAATCAAATCCAAATAATCATCATTAATAAATTGCGGTTTATTTACTAATTGTTTGTTTTCGTGTGACTTTTTAAAATATTTATCGACTTCATCGTTGCCTGGATATGGCGCCCTGCCCGCAAGAATTTCCGCAACCACCCTAGATTGTAATTCTACAATAGGAAAATACGGACCTCGGAAAGCCCCCATTCCAATGAAATATAGGCCGGGTCGTTGCGGGTGTAACATTGACTCATAAAGTGTAACTGGATAAAGCTTGTCTGCAGGATCATATTCAATCATTTCTAACGTTTTGCGGTCCAAAAAATCGAGATTAGGACGATACCCTGTGCAACAAATAATGTGATCGGAATAAACCATTGCACCATCATTTAACAACAGAAAGTTGTCTTCAAATGAATTCACTTGGCCATGTCGTATTAATATCTTCCCCGCTCTCACTGTTGAGGTATATTCGTCCGAAATCACAATTTTCTTTTCGTCTTTTGAATTCGGATCGATATAAAGTGCGTCTACATCATTTTGACCGGTTAATCGGGATAAATAACGATTGGTTTTTATATTTCTTTCTTCTATGGATATTGATTTAGCAACCCTTCTTTTATATAACACCAGATCCAATGGTTTCAATCGCGAATCATCATTGCGGATCCATTTTGGAATAACCCAAGGCGGATTCTTATCCTTTGTTAAATGAGTGACAGAACGAGCCGTTTTAGACACACGAGCAGCTATGTCAGCTGCACTATATCCATTACCAATAATCACCACATGCTTGTTTGCAAAAGATTCATCTTGTTTAAATTGGCCGGAATGGGTTATATGCCCAGAAAATTTATTTGTATTCTTGAATTTTGGCAGAGATGGGATAGAAAACATTCCGCTCGCAACAATTAAAGCATCGAATGTTTCTGTTGATACAGCATGATTACTATTCGTGGAACAAATTTGCCACGCCTGGTTCTCCGTAAAATTAGCGTGAGTGACACATGTATCCTTACGAATTAGTTTTGTTAAGTCAAACCGTTTCGCATAATTCAATAGATAATGATTCGTTTCATGTGTCGATGGAAAAATTGATGCATCTTTGGGATATGAAAAATCAGAAAACGTGCCGGAGTATTTTGATAGGTTAGTACGCATATCTGGCCAAGCATAAGACGCGCCATGATTCAACCCCCATACACCACCCAGAAGCGGCGTTTTTTCAAAAACTGTAATTGCACTGGAGGGTAAAACGGTTTGGATACACTTCGCTGCAGCCAAGCCCCCAGCTCCACCACCAACCACGGCTATTTTCATTATTTTATTCAATGGCATTTTTTCAGAACCCAAGCTTATTTATATAATGATTGATTTGATGCATTAACAATCAGTTCCCAACAACATTGCATGGATTTGATAGAATATCCATGTGGTTCGAGGCTAATTTCTATGATTTTACGCCGAATAGCATGCATAATTCTATAGAGAGAGAATTATTCTGCATATTCCTGCGCAATCATCCTCCCACGTTAATTTCTGAGACTTATTTTTGCAATCATGCTTGTCATCTTAGTTCCAGAAGAGTGGTTTACCCACGATTACGTCCATGTAGGAGCAAGGGCAGTCGTCTTTGTTCTTTTTTTATCAGGATAATCATCGGATCGCTCAGCATCCTCAACCTTCTGTTCGGTATCAACCGATTGGAAAAAACCCGGTCGCTTGTTAGGACGGCTATTTTGCAATGGTATTTGTAGCTTAATCTGGCGTGCCACCCCAGGGGTTTCTTCGATGTAGGTGAGCACTGTTACGTTTTGCCTATTAACTAGGCTTACAGCGTTTTTAAGCTGCGGCAATGGTATTTGATTTAAAAGTCCCATAATTTGCGTGCCATTTTTAGCCACAAGATGAAATACTGTTTGGCCTTCACGATTAACTTGTTTCAAAATATCAAAACGCTGTTGTACATTAATTAACGCTAGAACCCGACTGGTAAGTTCAGAATTTGCAACAATACGGTGCATTATGGTTTGACCATTACGATCGAAGGTCGTTAATGCCTTGATGCATTTTCCTTCAGACAATGGTTGAAGCATGGTCAATAACAACTCATCTTCGACAGACGCGTGAAATAGACCATCCTGTAATATGCTAAAGTTAGATTTGGATGATAAATTGATCACTCCAAACAAATTATCGGCTGGAATCAAGTCAATGAATTGTTTCCAAGCTCCGCAATCCCGGGAAAAATAATGCAATAAACTATACGGTAGTAACTTGATATAATTCATCATTATTGAAGCACGCCTCTCTTTTGGGATAGACGCTACCAATAATAGGAATAGGTCAAGATTTGTTTCCAAGAGTTTCCTAACAAGCATCAAGCCTAATTTACCATTGACTTTCATGCCGGCTAAAAGCTCCTCTGGGGATAATTGCTTCAATCCATGAGTATACAATTTAGTGTTTTGACTTAAGCCGGCAAAAAATACAATTTGAGCAGGCCCCCCAAATTTTTCCATATTATTTATAATGACGTCTGTAAATGTGTCGAGTTGTTCTTGATTAACCGCCCCATCGGCAAATGATTGAGCGAGATTATTTGATAATTGCGGCTTGCATGAAATTTTAACCGTTTTAAAAATCGTAGCGTAATAACGTACTGGAAAGTTAAATAACAAATCAAAATAGTGGTTATCTGACGTAATTGTCAGTGTTGAAAAGTATGACTCTATCATCTGCTCGGATAAAACGGATTCATCCTGTTGGCCGGTGGTTTCAATACCTTGACGACTCAATTCTTTATATGTAGCAAGAATGGTTTGGATTTGCGAGGAAGATAGTTCTGGATTGGTATCTAAATCGTGGGCATAAAGAGAACTGTTTAAGATGGATTGTAAATCAGATGTAGCCGTCTCAACGCATTCTCCTTTCTCCAAATCCGTGATAATTTGTTGAAATGACTTATCGGCTTGATTTTTCATTGCAAATAAAGATAATTTTAACTCAGGAGGAATCGCAGACAAATAAACTAAAAAGTTATTGACTGCAAATTCCACGGTCTTGCCCGTATATTCTGATCCGGTCACCGTAACGCCGCCACGACGAAATTCATAAACGAGCTTAGAAAGTGCTTGACGAGGCGTACTACCCCGCTCATCCATTAATGAAATATTCGCCTGCAATGTTTTAAAATCATCATTATGTTGATATAGACTTTCAGCCAATGAGGGATATAGCATCGACAATTCTGTATATAATTTTTGATGCAACCTAAAGTTAAAATTTGCGATAGAGGAAACATCGAACACGTAATTTTCAACAATAACCAAATGTGACAAAGCCATCAAAGACGGCTCTTCAGCTAAATTCTCAACGGGCTCTAAATTTAATTGACAATTGATGGACTCTAAGCCATTAAGACGTTGATGCTCAGTGGATAAAATGCGTATTAGGTTTGGTGAAACAAGCGCTGTCACTTCGGGTAATACAATGCGTAACATTTCTCCCAAAGTGCGTGGTTCAAAAAGCAAAGTCGCAATAGTCCAATACATCGTATTGCATGGACTGGTGGGATTGGCTGCAAAACTTAAACAGTTTTTTAAATTTTTCTTTGCGCGGATTAAGCATTGTGTTTTAAACCAGTCCTCAAACTCTGATTCAGCAGAACTGGACACAAGAGCAGTTATTTGATTATATAAAATCTTAACTTGTTCTTGGTGTTCATCAGCAATTATTTTCAGTTTAAGGCTGGGGTAATCAGGAATTTTAAAACCAATTGGACCCCGAACCGAATTCGTGCTGACTGACTTTTTATGCTCCCGTGTTAAAAATTCCTCAATATTTTTATATTTTAGCAGTGGCATTGGCTTATTTCTCACGCATACAGAAAATAATTTGACCAAATAGCATACCACAATGTTCCAGGAATGTTAATTTATCAGCCTTCTTCCCATCAGCACCCATATCCATACGGGTTTGTAACGAGGTTTTTCATCAGCTCACAAATCCCCCACCGTCATCCGACTCCTGAAGGTTTGAGACGCCACTTTCAATGTCAACCGCTTCAATGAGGGATAATTTAGGCGCAGCATAAGGTTGTTTTATTATTTGTATTTCACCCCTCGCATCGTGCTGCGGTTCTAATGTCTGATTTGTTGCTGTACAGGTGGTATGTTCACACATTATCGTCCATTATCGTGCGTTATTTATAGAGATTTAGGCTATTGAATATATTGAATCAAGTCAATATAAATATTTTCTTGACACTCTCCTAAGGATATTCGGACAGAAAGTTCTTTCTCATACGACGGATGAAACATTGGATAGATATTTGCAACAAAAGCTTATGTTAGAGAATAACAATCATTATTTACAAGCAAGATTGATCTTGTTATCTTGTATCTGATCTCGCTCTTTAGTCACTCTGTTGGAAAAAACATCTATGAGTTACCTGAATCGATTTTACTTTCTTAATGTTTAATTTGTAAGGGAAAAAAAATGCCTCATCCAATAACCATGAAAACCATTGAAGCAGATATTCAACGTCTTTCTATTAAAACGATAGAGTTGCAATATTTAGATCCTGCTGGCGCAGTGCATAGCATGATGCTCAACGCAACAAAACTAAAATTTGCAAGTGATGGCTCCTATGAATATGTTGCCAATGATATTGCCGGTACATTAGATGGATCATCTATTCCAGGGTTTCAGAATATAGATAAAACTGGCTTGGAAATTGCGCCTGGGGATAACCCACGCATTTATGTGGATCCGACCAATCCAAGCAACTTGGTGGTCATGGGCAACACCAAAGAACCGAATGGCCCTTATTATGCTAAAGATCCACGCCATCAAGCTATTATTGCCGAAAAATGGCTTAAAGAACAAGATTTAGGTTTAGAAGCACTGCGTGTTGGGCCTGAGTTTGAATTTTTTGTATTTCCCAAAGGGATTGATCCATTCGCTCTGCAGGCCGATAACACACACTACCATTGTTCTGCCGCGAACAATCCTAACCAAGATTTTCTAAACGAATATTGCGCAGCCTTGCAACAGGCAGGTGTTGATGTACGATTTTCTCATGCCGAAGTGGCAAAGTATCAATGCGAAGTCGGCATGAATTGTGAAACCTTACTTAGAGCTGCTGATAACGTCATCATACAACGCGAAATACTAACAAAATTATCTAAAAAGCATGGTGTTAGTGTAAATTGGGAGCCAAAATTACTGGATGCCTATCACCAAACAATAAAGAAAATAGGCAAAGATACTGCTATTAATGGAAGCGGATTACACACCAACTTGTCCTTTGATACTTCAGATAGGAAAAACGCCTTTGTAACCTATGATGCAGAGGGTAATCCTATTACAAATCAGTTATCTGATGATGCCATGCTGTGCATAGCAGGCTTATTAAAACATGCGAATGCACTACAAGCTATTTTCAATCCATCGAGCATCAGCGGTGCGCGACTTGGAATGGGTGAATCACCGAAATTTATCGTTGCCGGCAATGATAACCGTAGCGCCTTGATTAGAATCGTAACTATTTCCAAAGGTGAAGAGTTCAAAACACGCATTGAACTAAG
Source organism: uncultured Legionellaceae bacterium (assembly GCA_964525945.1). Lineage (GTDB taxonomy): Bacteria > Pseudomonadota > Gammaproteobacteria > Legionellales > Legionellaceae > CAZGKX01. The sequence continues at coordinate 27,836 of CAZGKX010000011.1, read as the reverse complement.
AGCTTCAGACAGCATGGTTTGTCCTCACACATGGTTTGCTGCCGCATTAATGACGATGGCTCATGCCATGAAACAAGGCAGAGACATGTCGGTTGAAGAGCGTGAAATGCATGGCTTGATTCCTAAAATCATCAACACCAATTTTTATCAGATGACGAACGACGAACGGCTAGAATTAGGCATTCCTGAACTTCATACAGGCCCAGACATTTTAGCCCGCAGCATTCAATCATTTGAGAACGATCATAGCTATTTACTGAGTGAGAACGGCCCTTTTGGAACGGATTTTGACACTGTTTTAGGACCTTATATTGCGACGATACGTGAGGTTGATCGTGATCGCGAAATATTCCGCGCCTCAGAAGAAGCTGCGTGGATTCAAGCACATGCAAAAACACCTAGTGTGGATGTGAATGAAGCACTGAACAACGAGTTGAAAGTGATGACCGCGCGTATTGCTCAACTTGAAAGAGCTCTATTAGGGTTCATGGCAAATCAAAACGCCCAAGATGCACCGGTAGCGGATGGTGTACGTTCTTCAAAAATGACGATGTTTTAAATACGCCTGCAATTCAATAAAAGCTCCAATAAGGGGATTACCAACAAGGTAATCCCCTTATTTTAACGAGCGCTCAAAATGTTCATCACATCACTACTATAAATTTGCAAGACTTACTTATCGAATATATTTCGAACATAATTTTCTGTTAATATGCGTTTGCTAACACATGACCAAGGAAAAAATTGATGTCTGAACACGTTATTATATCTATTGCACATCATTGGTTTGATGCTTTTAATGAACATAACTTAGAAAAACTATTGGCCCTTTACCACGAAAATGCATGCCATTACAGCCCGAAATTAAAATTACAATGCCCAGAAACGAAAGGCCTTATCCAAGGAAAAAGTGCGCTCCATTCATGGTGGCAAAATTCTTTTGACCGATTGCCGACATTACAGTACGTTCCTACCCGCTATATTGTCGATAATTCTGCTGTTTTTATGGAATACATGAGGTATGTAGAAAGAGAGGAACCCATTGCTGTTGGGGAAGTGCTTGAAATTAATGACGGATTAATTGTTGCATCGCGTGTTTATCATGGATAAATTTATACCAAGTGCGACAGATAAAACACGTACATAACCTGTATGACGAGTGAGATCATAAATGGCTAATGCTTTAAAAAATGATGAAGCATTCGAACATGCGTCTCGCCGCCACTCAAAACCAATGTCTATTTAATGACATATAACTTAATTTTTAAACAATTTTTCTAAAATAATCTATTATTAAAATAGAAGCGACCAACTTAAAGGGTCAGATATGCCTACACAAGTGATCTCACCTGGTCAGGCTCTTTTGATGTTAATGGATCATCACAAAAATGACAAAAGTAAACTGGAAACACTTAAAAAACTTTATCTCTTAGGTTTACACACACCTGAAGATGAAGCATTGTTCTCTGAATGCTCCCAAGACCCCATTTTAAGTGAATTTCAAATTTCCAAGGATAAAAATGTTATAAACAATGACCCAACACGGCGTTATTTTGAAACACATTTGGCTTATGAAACGTTAAAAAGTAGCTTGAATGAAATCGATATAGATGCATTACAGACACACTATAATAATTTAGAACATGAAATTAATTATTTTAACTATAACGTTCGTCACGGCGTAAGAACAATTTTAAAAGGACGGCCGGAGGATGAGGAGATTGAATACTCCTATTCTATTGCGAGAATTGCCAGAGGCGAGATTTTTGAAGACCTAACGCCGCAAGACCGCCAAAAATTAGAACTAATCGTTAAAATTTCCTTCTTAGGCGTTGTAAATGCTTCGGACAATATAGTGCCATTGCCACTTGATATTTATAACACCGGGATTTATTCCTATTCCGCCCGAGGCAAAACCCTGAAATCAAATCAAGATTCCACGCGTAATTCTGCTTTAGGGTTATTAAAAGGTGAGATGCCTATCGCTCAAGATGACATAGCCCATTCGAAAACAATTCCCCCCTTTTTAAAACCCTCCGATCAGTCCGATTTTCAAGACAACGCTCAATGGGTGGAATCCAATTTCAAACAACTGGTGCACCCTTTTTCAAATTCAATTTCTGGCACTGTGTTGGGACAAATACGCACAGTTGCAAGCTTTAACAAATGGGGCAGCAACTCCCTAATAGATTCAACTGAAAAGATTCGTGTTTTTTTTAAACATTTTATTGCCACCCGATTGTTCATCAATGGTGGGCATACCCTTAACGAATACTCGTCACCCTTTTCAATAGCAGAGGTTAAAACATATTTTGATCATTTAAATTTACCTGACGTTGAAAAAATAAATATAGAATCAATGTTTTACACAGGCAATGAAACTGCGTTTAATCAAGCACTTGACGATGCTATAAAATACAACAACCAGATTATTCAACGACAAAATGTCCGTGCTGCATTACTTTCAAACCCTAAAAAAGTATCGCAAGAAAAATTAACTGCATTGGATGAAAAAATTGCTCACAATAGATCCGCTCAAATACGCTCAGATTTAAAGTTGTCGTCCTTGTCAAAAGAAGCAGACTCTGCGTCCATGAAACAAACAGAGCATGCTGACAATAAGAGACAATTTCACGAGCAATTAAAAGTCTTGAGTCGGGGTATAGAAACGACAAAAGCGAACTATACGAAAAAAAATAAATTTATACCATTATCCTCACGCCACGCTTTGATCAATAAAGGTTTAACAAGTGTGTTGGAAGATGTTGAAAGCCTAAAATTAAGAGACGCCAAAATCAAAATTTCCACTCTAATAAACAATGTGTATGCAAAAAAATCCAAAAAAGGAACATCCTATCAAATGCTAACGAATTTAGAGGCTAAATTAGATAAACTGATTAGTATTCAATCTAAATTGAGCAATACAGAGAGTCAATTAAAAGAACAAATGGCGGACTTTAAAAAAAGATACCATACTATTCAGACCAATGAGGAACCCTCATCCCCTGTAAAATCAAATTATTCCAGGTCTCAGCCTTAGGCTTTCAGCATCGTTTTAACACCCTCGCTCAGAGCAACAGCCAATATAAAGGACAAAACAGTTGTACGATGTCTTGCAAGTTTCCAGGTACAAAATTCTAAAAGCCGTTAAGGCAATTTAACTGCGCGTATACCTACGTGCTCTTTGCCATTGGTTTTATAAGCATCGTCAAAACTGTCCATGGTATAGTAATAGGCTTCTTCCACTTCAAATCCGGCACGTGTCACCATTTCAACGGCAGTATCCACCTTAAAAAAATAACCAAAGGGTGGGATTTGATCTTTCCATTCTGGTTTAACGTAAGGCGTGAGATGAATGTACCCAGGCCAAGGATCATGTTGTGCGACTTTCATATTGTAATTTTGTAGCAATTTTTCTCTTTCTTCCACTATCCCCACGTAGATAGACATATTACCTAAGAATAGTTGCCCTCCTGGCTCAATGTATTGGTACAACACTTTAAGCCCTGCAGTGATTTCCTCACCGTTTAAAAAATGGAACATCAGTGCAGAATGCACTGCAGACAAACTGTTGTTCTCTAAGCGCAAACCCTCTGGAAAACGACCAACCATCGTTGTTAAATGAGGTTGCAATGCTTTGGGTGTATTTTTTTCGAGAACATCAAGGTGCTCGTGCGCCAGATCAAATGCAATCACTTTAGCACCCGTTTTTAATGCTGCCAAGGCAGACACACCATAACCACATCCAAGATCTAAAACTGGTTTTTTGCACCGTTTTGAAAATTGAACAAATGATTGAGTGATGGGTGCAAGCTCGATGGTGGTGATTCCCATTGTATTTGCGGTCTTCATCATCCCTTTCGCAAACGCCTTCGGGTAGTTTTCTGCATGATTTTTCATTTTTTTTCCAAATTAATGATAACAGGGCTGGAAAAGCTATATATTTTTGCAGCCTCCGTATAATCCTCACCAGCCTGTTTTTCAGAGTCTTGGGGAAATATTTTTCTTTTTTTGCCGTAATACACCTCTGTTTTATGCATCGCTTTCGTTTTTTTTCCAAATGTCATAAACACCGCTCGGCGCGTTGAAGATGTTCTATTTGGGGTGGAATAGTGCGGTGCATAAGCGCTAAAAATAATGACATCCTTAGGGTTACATTCTAACGCCACCCAAGAATAAGCATCACAAATTTCTTTAGAAAGAGCTCGATTGTTTGAATTTTGCGGCAATAAATTTTCTTGAAAAGGTTCGTCATTTCTAACAAAATATAAACACCCATTGTCTACGGTGGAAAAGTCAATTGCGATAAAGATAGAAATAGCATCATACTCAATGTCAAAGAATGCGGGGGCATCTTGATGAGGTGTATAACCTTTCGCACCAGGGGCTTTTATATTTAATTTTTCCTTAAAAAAAACCACAGGCTCCCCCATCAGCCTATGCAATAGTTCCAAAAATTCGTTATTGTTTGCCAAATCTTTAAAACCAGCATGGTACTCAACAAAATTTTCAACCCTTGAAAGCACCGTTTTGTTATTTTCTAACCGTTCATAATATTTAAGCCATTTTTCTGAAACGGCAGGCCATTGTGTGATTTCGTGCGTCCATTGCGTCAAGCACTCCATTTCAGCTTGATTAAAAAAATCTTTGATGAGAACATATCCCTGTTTTTGATAATCAATTTTTAATTGGCGCAACGTGTCATTGTCAAATGATTGCATAAACCATCCTCCTGATTTACTGAATCATTAGTGCTCGATTCCAGCCCCAATTGTGTATATTTGTTCGCTTTTTGGATCTTTGAGCAACGGAGTAACCCAGGATGTTTTGCATTTTGATACATGCTTGGTGGGGCTCATCCACTGATAACTGACCCATCCCCCACCTTTTTTTGCTTTGTTTATAATTTTTTTAGCACTAACACGTGCATCTTGAATGTGCTGCAAATTCTTACCGACAAGATCAGCTCGACCACCATTGGCAAGGGAATATTGGCGATGATCAATCACAAAAATATACAAATCTTCATGAATATAAGCAGGAGACATCAGTGTTTTACCCGCCGTCTGAATGCCTTCATGGTTTATAAGCTCTTGCGCATCACGAACAAATAATTTAATTTGCATTTTTTGTTTATCGGTAAGATCTGCGCCCCTGCACTCAAAAGCGCCGGAAGCAGCAAACCCTATTTCAACCCACCCTAGATAAGTGACCATCCCACAAATTAATCCCATTTTTATCCCGCCGTATCCCTTCATTTTTTCCCCAGAGCAATGTCCCCATCTATAACATATAGTATGTCTCGCGACGCATTTCAAAAAATAAAATACTTTCCAGGGTCGGGTGAGTATGGATGGCGAGCAAGATATCCGCTGAATCCTACCTTCATATGCCTGCTCGCTAATATCACTCCATTATAATCTAGAAGTGTTCGTCAATGAACGCAGGTTGTCTTCCCCAGCCTCTTTTAGGGAGTCGTCAGACTCACCCCTGGAATATTCCATTTTTGGCTTTTTTAATACATACCGCTGAAAATGCGTACAATAACTGAATGCTGATGTATCACGTGCAATCATCCTAATAAATAAATCATTTTTAACATCAGCAGGTACAGCATCTTCACACGAAACCGCATAAGAAATTGATCTAAAATCAGAGAAATGTTTTGCCTTAATGATAAGCGGTGTAAAACCTGTCGCAATGACCACGCCGTCTGGTAATAACATGGTGTTTATTTTTTGAATATTCGTCAGAGCTTCTGCGCGGGAAACAATATTGATATTTAATGGACCTCCACTTGAAATGATACAATGCGCTTGATTGGCCATGTCTAAGCGATCCATCTTGGTATTTAAATAAATAACATGAGGATTCACTTTACCGTAAATCTTTTCTATTAAAGTGCGCGCTAATCCTATTTGATTTGTATTTGGTTCCAGCAAGGTATATTCATAAGGAATATTTAATTCATGCAACAATCCAATGATTTTTAAAGCTAACCGGCCTTTTCCGGCGCCCAAATCAACCACTCTAAATGGTTCAAATTCGCTAAATTGTTGTACATGAGCCAGAACCTCATGTACAAAGGCCTCGATGATTAAGGGATCATTGATGCGATCATAATATAATCCGCCACCTTCTGGGTCATCCCAGGCAGTCTTGCTCCAAAAATCCAGGGGCTTTACAAGTGAATTCACTCGCGTTACCAGGCTTTTAGATATAGAAAATTCGACAGCATTCAAAGTTAACGCTTCATTTTTTAGAAGAAAAATATTATTTGTCAATTCATTATCACAGGAAATGTAGTAGGATCTTTCTCCGCTTTTAAAGATAAAAGTGAGCACCGCTGGGGATAAAGCTCCCTTCCCAATTTGTTCTTCACTTTGGCTAAAATTATTAATTTTAATGGCGGAAAGTAAAGCATGATAATCTTGAAGATGAATGATCATTGTTTCACGGAGTCTGCCTTGTTGATGAAATGATTTTTTTTCTGAATGATTGATTTTATAGGCTTGTATTTTTAGTGGTGCCATTGCATTTTTTTCTTGGCTTTTAATTTCCGTAATTTGCCCCTCAATTAAAGATAGCAAGCTCTTTAATTTTTCCACTGTTGGATGTTTTATTGATACACTGTTTTGAAGAAATAATTTTTGGATATCAATCTTGTTGCAGCGAACCACCCATATAAGATTATTGGATTTAAGTGGGGCAACAATAACATTAGCAACTTGCGCATCGTTTATTTGCCTTGCTATTGATTGAGCAACAGCTTGCTGTGGTGTTTCTATCCATACAAATAGATCGTTTTTTTCAGGATCAAATTTTAATTTCCAATCGGATATTTTATCACTAAAAATAGAAAAACTACGCTTAATCTGTAAGGCTAGCGTTTTTCCTGGTGGATTGGTTAGGGTAAAAAATGGCATTGCATGCTCCTCGCACTTTTTTATATTAAACATCATATCAAAATTCGATAAATTTTTCTCAAATTATTTCTAAAATCAGTTTATTAAGCAGGGGAAAAGTATCTTAATTTTTCACATTAAAATGTACTTTTTACCTAACTATAGCACTTTATGTACGATCTATATTTCAGCTAAAAACTAAATTACGTGCAGAATTTTTTGACGCGTTTAGCCTGGTTTGTTAAACACTCGTTTTATTTCTCAAAATAGATAGGATAAATTTTTAAAATTTTCTGAAAAATTGTTTCGATTTTCATCTTTTAAAAACATTCAAAATTCATGTTAAAATAGTCATTTTATTTCATGTAATTATAATACCTACCAAGAAAAAATTAAGCGTGATAAAAAAAGCATTTATGACAATTTTCAACAAGAGGATCTTTTTTTTGGCTTGAATTCTTATCTGCGACCAGTTCATGAAACATTGCGTCAGCAAGGGTTTACAAAAAAAACATTATCGGTTTCTGTCACATCATAAAAAGTATCTTCAGCGACCGGATGGTAAACCTATACAGAAATTAGAACTAACCAAACAGCTTCCATGGAACAAAAAGTGCAATAAAAAAATATTTGAGGATTATGAAAATGAGCGCTCTGATTTAAGTCATAATTTTTATTCCATCTTCAACAAATTTGTGAAGTTGTTCTAATGAAATAAGATCATTTTTTAACCGAAGACAATTTGATTCAAGGCTCGAGTTGAGTGATAATTTATGCAAAACCAATTCATAAACATGAATATCTTTGTCTTTAATTTTGATCAGTTGTTCTGTAATTGATTTTATTAAATGTTCCTTTTTAATTTTTCGAGCATAAATTAAACGATGTTCTAATCTATCCATCATTTCTTTTAACTCAATACCAGAGGCACTGCAGGTGATGCGCATATAACCACTGTTTTCGGCTAATCCAAAATAAGACAATGGAGCAATCATCACGGCATCACAATAAAGAAAATAATAAGCGATATCTTCATCCGTTTTTATTTGTCCTGTTTTTTTGAACACTTCTTGCGATTCTTCTGGCATATTTAATCCAAATAAATCCCCAAAATCTCCTAGAGCGTAGAAGGTTGCCTCTACTGCATAGGAGGGATCCGGCATGCTTGCTCCCATTTCTTGTAATCGATTTAAGACGTATTTCACTTTTTTTTCATAATATTCTGCTAAATTACATTGCTCTTTCTGATCAAAAAGAGCCATTGTTTCAGCATAAGCAATTTGAGCAGAGCGAGGTACATGAATAAAATAATTAATGTTTTTATTTAATAATTCATTCATCATCTCAGGATCAAAAACAATAAGAATAGCCATTCGCTCGCCCGCAGCAGATAATGCCTTGGTGGCAGAACGTAAGATAATAACCCTCGTTTTTAAATCAGGAGCAATTTTTAAAAAGGAAGGCATTTCTATAAAAGACATCTCGGCATAAGCTTCATCAAAAATAATATACAGCTCTGGATACCGTCGTAACACCGCAGCCATTTTAATCATCTCTTCTTCGTCAATAATGTTTCCGAGAGGATTTGATGGGTTACACATCAAAACAGCTTTTGGAAATCCTCTGTCTGTTTCTGCTAGCTCATAAGCCTGTTCTATGCTTTCTTGCATTGATTGTGCAGTAAGCTTATACCCTGGGTTGTTCATGACCGAGATAGGGTGAAGTCTATGCATACAGTCATTCGCATACACGCTGTAGTGAGGAAAGGGCGTTATAATTCGGTAACCTGGAATGTCTTCAAAATGACTGTTAAACGTATCAAAAATTGCTCTTAATCCACCAATGCCACCGACCGTGAATAAAATATGTTCTGTATAAATTTCTGCCTCATACCATTTCGACATTCTCTCAGCCATGATTGTTCTTGGCTCTTTATCGCCCCGAGGATCTCCGTAATCAATCGCAGGATTATCTAAAATAGCTTCAGGATCGTTATGCCATTGCGTGGCGATTTCATTCAATCGATTCCAATATTTAAGATAAGATTGAATGGTGTATTTATTTATTGGGTAAGTAGGCCTCCCTAAACCGGCTAAAATCATTTTTTTATCATGGATTTCAAACCGTTCTTTTAGTTCATTGGCCCATAAAGCAAGGAGCATCACTTTTTCTATTTTTATGGCCGACTTCCCTTCGGGTGTTAACATGTATTCTCCGCTGAAATTAGTTATTACTGTTCATCTCTTGCTTTAAGTTAATGGGATAAAAAAAAAGAACTATAATCAAATTATAATCAAATTTTTCATTATATGAGATTATGGAGAAAAAAAATAACCCGATTGAGCGCAATGAATTCTTTTCTAATCTTCAAAAGGTAATAGAAACTCAATCCAATACTATATTTCAACTCAAAAGCCTTCTTGATAATTTGCCAGGCGATATTTACTGGAAAGATAAAGAGGGTGTCTGGCTAGGATTAAATAAACATTGCTTGGAAAGTTTAGTTCGGATGGGAGTTATCAATACGGCACAAGAACAAGAAGTTATTGGTAAAACAGATTATGAACTATTTAATAAACAAACCGCTGATGCTTATCGATTGAATGATCAAAAAGTACTCGCTACAGAACAGGAAATAATCATTGAGGAAAACACTGATTTAGCGAATGGTGAATTAATCATTCTTCATTCTATAAAAAAACCATTGTACGACGCAGAAAAAAATCTACTTGGAATCGTAGGAAATACTATAGACATTACCCGCATGAAAATTATAGAACAAGAATTAAAAGATGCCAAAGAGCGAGCAGAAGAAGCCAACAATGCCAAAACTGAATTCATCGCCAACATGAGCCATGATATCCGCACGCCGCTTACCGGCGTTATCGGGCTTTCTGAAATGCTTGAAAATACCCTGCAAAATTCAGAACAAAAAAAAGATGCCCACCTTTTGCACGGTAGTGGCAAAGAATTGTTGCACATGTTGAATGATATATTGGATGATGTGCGCGCTGAACACATGAGTGAATCTGACGTTCATCAGGAAACATTCGATCTCCATCAATGCATTCAAGACCTGGCACGATTGGAACGACCGACCATAAAACTCAAACACTTGGATCTTCGAATTGATATTGACGCCAAAGTGCCGCAATACATTGTCAATGACCGTAAAAAAATTCACCGCATCCTTCTAAATTTGCTCGGCAATGCCATTAAATTTACACAATCGGGGCATATTACCATCACTGTAAAATGCTTGGATATAAAAGGATCGCACGTGCACCTCGAATTCGGGGTTGCTGACACCGGGATTGGTATCCCCAAGGACTTGCAATCAAAAGTTTTTGATCGATTTTTTAAGATAACATCTTCCTACAAAGGCCTTTACACAGGTCACGGCCTGGGGCTGCACATTGCTCAATCGTATGTTAAATTATTGGGTGGCCATATCACCCTCCACAGCGAAGAAGGTGTGGGCAGCACGTTTCATTTTGACCTCTCCTGCAAAATCGGCCATTCCAATAAAAAAACCAGCTCATCTCCATCGTTTGTAAGTTCAAGTGAAAATCCCAAGGCCATCCAGTGTTCTGCTGCATCTCATTTATTATTGGTGGAAGACAATGCCATCGCATTAAAAGTCCTTGAATCCATTGTTTTAAAGGCGGGCTGTCAATTTAAATCAGTAGTTACCGGTGAAGAGGCCTTTGAGCTTGTTAAATCCACTCCCTTTGATTTGATTATCACAGACATTGGTTTACCGGGAATTTCTGGCAATGAATTCACGCGTTTAGTCCGTAAATGGGAAAGCGAACAGCATAATCGCCCCCCTCTTCCCATTGTTGGTTTAACAGGCCACGCTCAAGAAGCCGCAAAACCAGAGTGTATTGCTTGTGGCATGAACGAGGTGTTCAGCAAACCAGTTAATTTGGTGATGGTGCAAGCGATGCTCAATACATTTTCAACACATCCGCAATCTGAAAAAAACACGGTGGTGGAAGAGAATAACTCAGGCAAGCTCGGCGTGGATTTACCTGAAACAGAAAATGAATTGTTTCAATTGGACAAATTTCCCCTATTTGATGCCAATCACGCACTTCAACAAATCGGTAATCCAATGTTGTTAAAGGATGTTTTAAATGATTTTATCTCGAAAGCCATGCAAAATGATGTTGATCAAATGCAACAAGCCTACGCTCAAAAAGATTGGGCAAATGTAGAAAAATTAGCGCACAAGATAAAGGGCGGAGTCTCTTATTTAGGTACATTACGATTAAAATACGCTTGCCAGTATTTAGAAAGATACTATAAGGCAGAGCATCGTGACTTATTGGAAAAACTTTACCATCAACTGTTGGAAATTAATCGTCAAACCATAGAAACAGTGGCTCAATGGTTAAAAATTCATTCTTAACTTGTTTTTAAACCTGCCGATGTCATCAACAGTCGAAAACAATAAGCAAATACGGCCAAGAAAGCGACACTGCTTGTCCAAATCACAACAAGCCAAGCCAATTGTTTCCAAAAATTACGACGCATTAATGGTATCCTTCATTTGACGTTATTTTTCCTCGAAAAACATAATAGGACCAGGACGTATAAACAAGAATAAAGGGGATAATCAACAAAGCACCGACCAGAGCAAAACCCATGCTTTGCGGTGGCGCGGCAACATCTCGAAAAGAAATAAAAGGAGGAATGATCGCAGGCCAAAGACTGATGGCTAAACCAATATACCCCGCCAAAAGAATGACGAGTGTTAACACAAAAGGCGCTGCATTCGATTTTTGATGCAGCGTTTTCATTAAAATGAATGCGGCGATCAACGCAAGCAATGGAAAAGGAGCCAAACCCAATAAATGAGGGAGAGAAAACCACCATTGTGCGATGTATTCATGGCTCAAGGGAGTCCAAACACTGACAATGCCTATAACGCACAACAAGACACCAAGCAACGGCCTGGCAATTTTAACCATGGATTGGTGTAGTTTGCCTTCTGTTTTTAGAATAAGCCACGTGCAACCCAGTAGCCCATAGGCGATGACCAACCCAAATCCCGTGAACAAACTAAAAGGACTAAACCAATCGAAACTACTTCCAGAAAACACCAAGTTTTGGCCATCAAGTTTTACGTTAAATCCATTGATAAACGCGCCCAAGCTCACACCTTGAAAAAACGTTGCAACAAAAGAGCCTAAAATAAACGCTTTATCCCAAAAGGGTTTGTGATGCTCCGTTGCTTTGAAACGAAACTCAAACGAAACACCCCGTAAAATAAGACCACAAAGCATAAAAATAAGTGGAAAATAAAGCGCCGTCAAAATAATGGAATAAGCTTTAGGAAAAGCAGCAAGAAACCCCACTCCCCCTAAGACCAACCAAGTCTCATTCCCATCCCACACCGGTGCGACGGTATTCACCATCCGATCGCGTTCTTCTGTGTTAGTAATGAACGGAAAAAGAATGCCAATGCCTAAATCAAACCCGTCCATGATAATGTACATCATCAAACCAAACCCAATGATTAAAAACCATATCAATGGCAGATCAATTCCCATAGCACTGCTCCTTTTTTAGGCTTAATTTAACAATGGATCAATGTCATCTGGCGCTGCCGATAAAGGCCGCGCCGGTCGATGTGATTCTTTTTGATCAGGTTCATTTTCATTCATTGGTCCTTTAGCAATAAGTTTTAATAAATAGTTAATCCCTATGCCAAAAATTACAAAATAGACCATGATAAAAATAATAAGCGATATCGATAACATCAGTTCGGACTGAGGAGAACCCGCATCTGTGGTGCGCATTAAACCATAAATAATCCAGGGCTGGCGGCCTATTTCAGTCGTGTACCAACCTGCAAGCATTGCAATAAGACCCGATGGCCCCATCCATACCACGCTTTTTAAAAAAAGCCTGGATTGATAAACTCTTTTTTGGAGCCGTAAAATAAGGCTTATTGCACCTAAAGCCAGCATGAGTAAGCCAAGCCCTACCATGATTCTAAATGTCCAAAACACAATCGCGACATTGGGGCGGTCTTCTGCAGGGAAATCTTTGAGCGCAGGAATCTGCCCCTTTAGGTGATGCGTTAAAATAAGCGATCCAAGGTAAGGAATACTGAGTTCAAACTTATTTTTTTCAGCCTGCGTATCAGGAATAGCAAATAAAACCAATGGAGCAGATGCATTGATGTTATTTTCCCAATGGCCTTCAATTGCGGCAATTTTAACAGGTTGGTATTTCAAAGTATTTAAACCATGCTGATCACCTAGAAAAATTTGCACCGGCACGGCAATCGTGATCATCCATAACGCCATGGAAAACATGATTTTAATTGATTTCGAGTGCTTGCCCTTTAAGAGATGCCAAGCAGCGGATGCAGCGACGAATAATGCAGTTGCCACATAGGCGGAGACCACCATATGAGCAAGGCGATAAGGAAACGAGGGATTGAAAATAACCTGTAACCAATCAACCGGGATAACTTGATTATTCACGACGGTAAACCCTTGCGGTGTTTGCATCCAACTGTTTGAAGCAAGAATCCAAGTTGCTGAAATAAGGGTACCTAATGCAACCATGATGGTGGAAAACCAATGCAATCCAGGCCCTACTTTGTTCCACCCAAAAAGCATCACACCCAAAAAACCAGCCTCCAGAAAAAAGGCGGTTAAAACCTCATACATCAATAAGGGGCCGGTAATGCTTCCCGCAAACGATGAGAAATTGGCCCAATTTGTACCAAACTGATAAGCCATCACCAACCCTGACACCACACCCATCGCAAAATTAACCGCGAATATTTTTGACCAAAAATGATAGAGATCACGGTAGATAGTATTTTTTTTATAAAGCCATAAACCTTCAAGCACAACCAAATAACTGGCGAGCCCTATGGTGATCGCAGGAAAAATAATGTGAAAAGAAATGGTGAATCCAAATTGAATTCGGGCCAATTCTAGAGCATTTAAACCCAGCATAATTCCTCCTCTAGATTTAAGGAAAGTAAAGTAGAGTAAACGAGCCTGATTTCAGTATTGGTATAATTTTTTTGCAAAACAATGCTGTCCTCATTCTACTGCATTTTTATGGGAATGAGAACGCACCTATATCGAACAAGCTCGTCACTTCATTATTTTATTGATCAACACCACATCAATTTTTCGATTGACAAGTTTTACTATTTCAAATCTGAAACCATTCACCTCTATTGTGTCGCCAACATCAGGAAGTCGATTAAAATGAGACAATAAAAATCCAGCCAGGGACGTGTATTCATCGTCATCCATTAAAAAGTGAGTTTGTAGCGTTTGCCCAAGATGATAGAGATCCGCACCGCCAGCCACCTGCCAAACCCCTTCACCCATTTGCTGCACGTCAAACTGTTCGTCTTCATCAGGGAATTCACCGGCGATCGCTTCTAAAATATCAATGGGGGTTACAAGCCCTTTCACAGTTCCATATTCATCGACGATGATCAACAACTGACCGGACGAGCCTTTCAACATCTCCATGGCTTTTATCACGCCCCAACTTTCATCCAAGACAATGGTTTTTTTTAAGTTGGTCTGATCAATTATGCCTTTTGAAAGAACATCGGCCATTAAATCTTTAGCACGCGCAATACCGATAAAATTATCCAGACTTTCACGACAAACCAATAAAAAGCTATGAGGCGTATCTAATAACTGCTGACGAATGTTATCTATATCATCATGGATATTGATCCAGGAAATATCCGAACGAAGCGTCATGATGGAACGAATTTTTCTTTCAGCCAGTGTCAGTGCTCCGCGTACCATATTCAGCTCTTCTATAGCAAACACAGGCTGTTCCTCAATTTGCTGTTCTTCTTCGTCATTTCCGCCCGTGTCAGGTCTCCCTAGCATGTGAAGCACGGCTTGGGCGGTGCGTTCTCTAAAGCTTATATGGGATTCATTTTTGAGAAGATTTCTACGCGCTATTTGATTAAACATCTCGATGAGAATGGAAAAACCAATGGCCGCATACAAATACCCTTTGGGAATTTTAAAGCCTAAACCTTCTGCAACAAGACTAAAACCAATCGTGAGCAAGAAACTTAAACAAAGAACAATAACCGTTTGATGGGCATTCACAAAACGTGTTAAAGGTTTTGAGGCAAGCATCATAATGCAAATTGCAATGATCACTGCCGCCATCATCACCGCCAATTGATCGACCATTCCAACTGCGGTGATCACAGCATCCAACGAAAAAATAGCATCCAAAATGACAATTTGAGTAATGACCAAGCCAAAACCCGCGTAGACTTTAGACTCTTTTTGACTTGCCGAGACACCATCGATCCGTTCGTGCAATTCTATTGTTGCTTTTAACAATAAAAATAGACCACCAAAAAGCAGAATGAGGTCACGAATGGAAAAGGATAAAGGACCTATCGAAAACAAAGGTTTTGTGAGCGTTACTATCCAAAAAATGAGCGAAAGCAACGCAAGCCGCATCAGCAACGCCAGCGATAAGCCAGTGATTCGTGCTTTGTTTCGCTGACGTGGAGGTAATTTATCGGTCAGAATGGCAATGAAAATAAGATTATCAATGCCTAAAACAATTTCCAATGTGATTAAAGTAAGCAGCCCTATCCATAAAGTGGGATCAAATAACCATTCCATCTATTGCAGCTCCTTTGGAGAATTAAATGCGGGCGTTGTGTCATCGAACATCGCCTGAAGTCGTTTTCGATTGTAGTCGATTTCAATGCATTCAAACACATGATTTTTTGCAATAAAGCAGGCTATAAATTTTTTCCATGAATGACAACAGCACGAGCCCTCAGAGTAAATCCAGCTAACTTTTTAACCCTCAAATGTTCTTATTTACTTTTACCTTTTACCTACGTACCGTGCTTTATGCATGGTATCCAGATGCTCCCGATTCAAGATCGAATATTATAGTGGATTTATTTTTAATTGACTCATATTTTGTAGGTTGGGCCTTGGGCCAAGGCCCACTTACAAGTCAATTAAAATCGCGGCATAAAGCCTTATCCTGACCTATTCCTTTCCAAACAGCATCATTCAATTTAATATGATAAATTCTTCTAATTTAGCATATGTACTGTAGCCAATGAACTTGATAACAAATCACTTAACAACCTTATTTACCTACGCGTTTCTTTATCTAACGGTTGTATTGCTATGGGCACCAAAACTAAAAAAAATACCTTTGTGGGGATTAACATTGGCCATTTCCACTGGATTTGGCTTAATAAGTAGGCGGGTTGGTGTTGATGCAGTTTTTTTCATTTTATTATTGGTGGCATTTGCTTATTGTTTAGGTCACAAACTATACCCAATTTGGATTCGTGTGATCTCAGGGGTGGCTTTGTTTTGTTTGGGTACAGGATTGGAAATGCACGCGCTTCCTGGATTCAATAACCTGCAAGTGCTAGATAACATAAACATCAGTCAAGGCGGGACTCCATTCAGCTTGTACCTTAATTTTGATAAAACAATGGTAGGGATAATTATTTTAGGCGTTCTTCATCAACGCATATCCAAGAAAGTGGAATGGATCAAAATGCTTAAGACGACTACACCCCTGGCCTGTTTATTGATTTTCATTCTGTTGTGCCTCTCCTTTTTATTCAATTATGTCCGTTTCGATCCCAAGCTACCTGGTAGCTTTTTGCTATGGTCTTTTACAAACTTGTTGTTTGTATGTATCGCAGAAGAAGGTTTTTTTCGTGGCTTTATTCAAAAATACTTATGCATCGTATTACAACGCATCCAATACGGTAATATTCTGGCCATTGTTATGTCGTCGATTTTGTTCGGTCTCGCACATTATCCTGGAGGGATCATGTATGTGGTTTTGGCAACTGTCGCTGGAATGGGTTATGGTTTTATATATTTTCGAACCCATCGTATTGAAGCAAGTATAATAACCCATTTTTCATTAAATTTAGTGCATTTTCTATTGTTTACCTACCCTGCATTAAGCAACGGTGTGTAACTCATGCTTTATTTTAAGTATTTATTCATTACATAACCAATTATTATTTTATCTTCATAGAAT
>CAZGKX010000011.1:9049-10862 GCA_964525945.1 uncultured Legionellaceae bacterium | reverse complement strand
TATTTATTCATTTCCATGGAAAGTGTTGCAACATTGGGGGCTTGCATTATGGTGTTGTGATCGCCTGAAATATTTCTTACCAAGAGAGATGGCGTGTATTTAGACCAGTGATTATCAGGGGCATCAATCAATTTATATTCCGGCAACAATTCCAACGCTTTAAACAACACCATTGGACTTTTAACATGCTTATATTGATAACATAACATCATGTTTAAACGCTGATGCAACAAAGACTCCCATAAAGATTGTTTATCAAAATGGAGATCTTGCTGATAATTAGGATGATGCAAATTAATAATGTCTCGTACATAATCTGTATCAAAATCCATTTGACCAGTAGTGCCCCAGCCATCAATGATCCCAATGAATTTGACGGTTTCATTTTGCTGCTCAAGCAAATGAGCCATTTCAGTCACCACCAAAGAACCAAATGATGCCCCACATAAATAATAAGGACCGTGTTTCTGAATTTTTTGCACCTGGTCCAAGTAAAAAATTGCCATGTCCTCAATGGTTGAAAACAACGATTTTTCAGTTTCGAGGCTTGGATCTTGAAGGGCATAAATGGTTCGATCCGTATCCAATCCACCGGCCAGCTGCATGTAACAAAATACAGTCCCACCCACAGGATGAATCATAAACAACGAGGGCTTTGAAGGGCTTCCAGGGCGTAATACAACCAAGGGTGAGCAAGCTTCTTGTTCTTGCTTATAAGATTCAATCATGGTTGCCAAAGCACGGATAGTTTTTACTTGAAACAACGTCGTGGAAGGAATTTTCACATTAAATTGCTGCCGAATTTTGCTCAATAAACTCACAGCAATTAATGAATGCCCCCCCAACTCATAAAAATCATCATCAATGTCGATGAATTCTATGCCCAGCGTTTGCTGCCAAAGTTTTTGCAAAACCTCGATTGCAGTTGCACCAAGGGAATGCTGGACGTCAAATTCATACAAGGGTGTTTTAGGCGCTGCATAAGCATTTAAATTATCTTTTGAAATAACAACTTGACCCAACTCGGAATTAACAACTTTATCAAAAATCTCCACTCCTTCTTTTGAGCCAATGCTATTGCTTTCATCCAAACGCATCAGCAATGTTTTGGATTCAGCAGCCATTCCCACGTCACGCCATGCCAACCAATTCATGACCACACAAAACACAGGATAATGGAAATTATCATTGCTGTGGGCGTATGCATCCACTGAGCAATTGGCCGAACAATAATCAATTTGCCCTGGGTACCCTGTAATCGCAGTGATAGAAGACATCAAAACAAGGGTATCCAACGGTTCATCTTTTAAGCATTTAATAAGATTATGGGTCCCGTCTAATTTAGGCCTTAATACATTTTCGTAGGTATCAATCGTTTTATGTTGAGCAACACCGCCTCCCGCTACGCCTGCAGCATGAATCACCCCATTGATTGCATGAAATTTTTTCTTGATAGAGTTTATAACCTTTTGCAGTTGTTCAAAATTTTCCACTGCCACGCATTCAAGGGTGAGCGAATGCGCGTGCTCTTTTATGTGGAGTAATTTTTTAATTTTTTCATGATGTTGCTGCTTTGGATTCACCTTATCAATATAAGTTTGCCATTCATTTTCGCTTGGAAATTCACTGCGAGTCAGTAACACAATGTGGGCGTTATATTTTTGAGCCAAATGCTGGGCGATGGATAATCCAATACCACCTAATCCTCCAGTGATCACATAAACCCCGTGTTTTTTTAAACGGTTGTGTTGGGCTGCGTCTATTTCTTTATCACACGGTTTCAGTTTTTTAATCCAACGGTATTGCCCACGAT
>CAZGKX010000011.1:0-9039 GCA_964525945.1 uncultured Legionellaceae bacterium | reverse complement strand
ATGCATGGCTGAGGTATTTTCTACTTCCTCATAAAGATGCTTGATCAGTGATGACGTCCAATTGCTGCTAGATTCTAAATCAATGGATTTACATGCAATATTACCGTGCTCTTGTGGAATAACTTTGCATGGGCCTAAAAGGGTCGCTTTGAAAGGTAGTATCTTTTCATTTCCTAACACACTGTGCATTTGAGTGGTCAACGCCAGTATTTTTAGAGATTTGTTGGTGTGAAGTTCATTAAAGGCTTGTGTTAAATACAATAAACTGTAAGGGCCTTTTGAAAGAGCGTTCGTGCCATCAAAGAAAACTGGCCCCCCTACAAACCATAAATGAATCACAAGAAATTCATCATAGTTGTTCTTTATATCTTTTAAACAAGACATGTAATCACTTTTTTGCAAAGGGTTGATCACAAAGCCTTGCTGCAATTTTTCAAATTTGAGTCCGGCGGAGATGATGTAAACATCCATCTCTTTTGCAAAATTATCCAAGAAAAGAGCGTATTTTTCGTGATCATCGCAGAAGATTATCAAACATTTTTTTGCCTCAACGTCCTGTAACAAAATTTGGGTGGATAATTTTTTATTTTGCTCCCAAATAGGTTTATAAAGGATACCCCCAGGGTTTGTTCTTAAAATGCTCGGGTTCATTTCCGTCGAAACATTCACCCAATAAGAATTTTTTTCAAAAGCGTAAGTGGGCAAGGCGCAGCGTTGGCGAATTTCGTTGGTGTACAAGTGTTCCCACGCAAGAGGAAGATGATGCAACCATAGTTTGCCTAAAGTACTTAGAAAAAACGCATAGCTATTTTGATGAGTTTCAGCTGACGATCGCAATGTTTGTAACAACAATGGTTTGCTAGCAAACGCATGCTGCTGAATCAATTGCGTTAACACACGCCCGGGTCCAATTTCAATAAATACATCGTGCTCGCTTAAATCCAAGGTCTCAATTCCTTTTGAAAAAAGCACTGTTTGGCGTAAATGCTGGGTCCAGTAACGTTTATTCGTTAAATCTTGTGCAGAGATCCAATTGCCCGTCACATTGGAGATGTATGGAATGAGGGGTTTTGCAATGGGATACTGGGCGCTCAATTCATAAAAAGTTTCTACTATGGGATCCATCGACTGCGAATGAAAAGCATGGGATGTAAAAAGGGTTTTGCAAACCCGATCTTTTGATTTCAATAGGGGTTGAAGACTCTGCGCAAATAGTGAAATTTTGTTTTTATCCCCAGCGACCACATGCAAATGGGGTGCATTCGATACGACCACTTCAACATCGCTATCAAGATACGGATTGATTTCTTCAATGGCGAGCGGTACCACCAACATCAAACCGGGCTTAGTGCTTGCCATTAGTTTGCCACGTGTAACGATAAGACTTAAGCTGTCTTTTAGGGATAAGACACCCGATAGAGTAGCAGCCACATATTCCCCAATGCTATGCCCTATCATTGCATGAGGAACAATACCGAAGAACATCAAAAACTTGGCTAATGCATATTCAATCACAAACAATGCCAGTTGCGTGTATTGAGTATTAAGCAGTTGTTCATTTGCTGTTTGTGTTTCTTCTACCGTTTTTGGGAATAGTATAGGTCTTAAATCCATACCCAAATCGGGTTGCAAATGACCACAACACTCATCAACAATTTGTTTAAAATATGGGTGCTGGCCGTAGATCTCAGCGGCCATGCCTGCGTACTGTGAGCCCTGCCCCGTGAAGCCAAAAACAATGCGTTTTAATTTTTTTTCTGCGCTATTTACGCAGTATTTTTTTAGCTGGTTAGGAGCATTTAGCACACCCATTAAATGCTCAATACTTTCGTAGGCAATTGCTGTTCGCCATTGGAAGGATTTTCTGCCGAGCTGCAAAGTGTAAGCCATGTCTGCTAAATGAATATCAATGGATTGTTTCGGCCTTAAATTCACAAGGTATTCGTGCAAGGCGTGGATATTTGCCTGCAAAGATTGTTCGGTTTTTGCTGAAACAATGAATAAATTAGCGCCTTTAGAGGATGTTGTTTTAATTAAAGGTGCCTCTTGAACAATCATATGTGCATTGGTCCCGCCAAATCCAAGTGAGTGTACAGCAGCAGTGCGTTGCTTATGAATGGTTTCCCACGCACGCGCTTCGCAATTTACATAATACGGGGAATGCTCAAAATTAATATTCGCATTGGCGTGCGAATAATTAATTTGCGGAGGGAGTGTCTTATGGTGCAACGCTAGGATTGTTTTAATGAACCCAATGGTACCGGATGCAGAGTCTGTATGCCCTATATTGGCTTTGACTGAGCCCAATGCACAATAATGTGATTTTTGGTGCGTTTCATATGCGTAGGCTTTGCTCAAAGATGCAATTTCAATAGGATCACCCATCAATGTTCCAGTCCCATGGGCCTCCATGTATTCAATCGCTGTAGGAGCAATTTCCGCTCGCAACAATGCGTCTTGCACACAAGAAATTTGGCCCTCAACACTCGGTGCAGTAAAGCCTACTTTACTAGCCCCATCATTGTTTAGTGCCCAGCCTCTGACCACTCCTAAAATACGATCATTGTCTTTGAGAGCATCGGAGAGTCTTTTTAAAATGACAATTCCGCATCCATTGCTTAAGACGGTCCCTTGTGATTGGGTATCAAAGACCCTGCAATGCCCATCTGGCGATAATATTCCCAATTCTTGATAAAAATAACCACTTTGCTGGGGTGTTACAATGGTCACTGCTCCCGCTAGTGCCATATCACAGTCATGATTCATCAAACTGTTACACGCCATTGCAATAGAAACCAGCCCTGTTGAACAAGCTGTATTTACGGTAACACTTGCCCCCTTTAAGCCCATTGCATAAGCAACTTTAGTGGACAAATAATGTGTGCTGGTTGCCAGCAACAATTGCTGGGTATCATAATCTGTTTTAATTTGAGTGTTTGGCAATAAATGATTGATAAAGTAGGTGCTGTCATTCATTCCGGCGTAAACAGAAATTTTTCCTGAAAAATGGGTTGCACAATACCCTGCGTCTTCTAAAGCCGCCCAACTTTGCTCTAAAAACACCCTGTGTTGAGGATCCATAATACGTGCTTCTGCAGGGGTATATCCAAAAAATGCCGCATCAAACTTATCGATGTCAGACAATACACCTCTTGCTGGAACGTATGTTTTGCTACGATAAATATCAGCAGATACGCCCGATTTTTTTAATTCGTCTTCATTGAAAAAAGTGATACTTTCTTTTTTTTGAATGATTAGATCCCAAAAACCATTGTAATCGTCCGCGCCAGGTACCTTGCACGCCATGCCAATGACAGCGATATGATGATCATAAGAATTAAATTGATCAGAGCTCAACAATACGTCTGGTTTGCTCTCAAATTTATCGTCAGATTCATACCCAATAAGAAAATTTGCAAAATCACGTATGGTTGAATGCTCGAACAAATCCACTACACTTATTGATTGGTTCAAAATTCGATTCAATGCCTGAGCAATATCCACCAGTTGCATCGAATGCAAACCTAAATCAAAAAAATTACCTTCCGGATCAATATCTTCTCTTTGCAGACAAGACTGAATTATCTCCATTAAAATCGCTTCGTATTTATTTTCTATACGTGATTCTTTTTTTTCGTGATTCAAGTACTTGTATTTTTTTACAGTGGACATGTTTTTTCGATCCACTTTCCCATTTGCTGTAACGGGAAACTCATCCACCACAACATAACGTGTTGGCACCATATAACTTGGAAAATGTGCTTTTAAGTGTTCTCGCAACATTTTTAATGCAATGTCGTCACCCATTAAAATAAGATAGGCAACTAATTCATGCTGCTGCTCAGGATTTTTATCAACCACCACGCATTCTTTAATGCCTTGATAATCCATCAAGACATTTTCGATCGCACTGGCTTCTATCCGATGACCTCTAATTTTAATTTGGGTGTCAATACGACCCAAATAATGTAAATTTCCTTCATCATCTTGGACAACCAAGTCTCCTGTTTTGTACAGACACCCCTCTTTGTCTTGGGAAAATGGGATCGGGAGAAAACATTTTTTATTTAAGTCAGGTCGATTCAAATACCCTACGGCAACCCCAACACCTCCAATGTACAATTCCCCAGGCTCACCGGCAGGTTGTTGTTGTAATGAGTCGTTCAACACATACACCTCCGTATTGGCCAAAGGTTTTCCTATAGCAATAACGGGATGTGTTTCATCGATCGCGTCGATTTTATAACAAGTGGACCACACCGTGGTTTCTGTAGGGCCATAAAAATTCCAAACGTCCTTGGAGATAGCCCTTAATTTTCTCGCCAGATGGACAGATAAAGCCTCCCCTCCACAAATCACCTTGATTTTAGAGGCGTTTTTCCAACCATTTTCGATGAGCATTTGCCAAGTAATCGGCGTTGCTTGCATGATGGAAACATTAAATTTTTCAAGATAATGTTGCAATTTATTGGGCTCATACCGAACATAATTATCGACGAAAACCAACGAGGCTCCCGTTACTAAAGGTATATATATTTCAGCCGCTGAAATATCAAACGTTAGCGGGGTAATTGCTAAAAAAACATCTTCCTCTAAAAAATTAATTTTTTCTTTCATCGAACATAAAAAATTAATGAGACCCTCATGCGTGATCTGTACGCCCTTTGGCTTGCCGGTTGTTCCAGACGTATACAAAATATACGCAATATTATTCGTTGGGAGAATGGATAAACGATCGTTCGGCATTTGCTGCAATAAATGTTTACTTTCTCCAATATTGATAACAAAAATTCCATGCTTTTGAACAATGTGTTCGATTGACTTGCTTAGGGGCTTGTTCGTTAATAAAATTGAGGGGGTACAATCATTAACAATCTGTTCAAACTGTTTTGATGAGGCCTCATGATCGATCGGCACGTAAGTATTGTTCGATTTGATTACCGCCAATAAACAAATAATCGAATCAATCGAGCGCTCCATATAAATCACAATATTACGCAGCGCAGTGGATTTATAACGATGAATACAATGGGCCAATTGATTCGATTTGCTATTTAATTCCTGATAATCGATAGCGCGCGTTTCGTCATGTATCGCAACTTTGGATGGGGTGCGAGTAGCATTCTGCGCGATCAAAGAAATTAGATTTTTAGTATCCATGCCGTGGTTTTCGGTGCTTTTTGATGAGTTGTATCTGTTTTTTGGCATGAGATATTTCGCACTCTCTCTACAATGATACGATAGCGGATGAATTGTTAATTGCCCCAATTAATTCACTATATTATATGCTATATTTCAATTATTGACCAAATGAGTTCGCGTTTCGAAATAACATGACTACCACGACCAATTTGATGTTAAGCATATTATCGCTGGTTAAACACATTAATTTTTTAGAGTCTGAACTACGCAATTCAAAAATGACAATAGAAGAATTGTATACATTAAATAATATTATTAAATACGCGCCGGATATGATTTATTGGAAAGACACTCATTCTACTCATTTAGGCTGTAATGACCAATTTGCAATGGCTGCTGGTTTTAAAAATAGAGAAGAAGTGATTGGCAAATCGGATCGTGATTTTCCATGGCATGATCAGGCCGAAAAGTATAAGGCGGACGACCAAGAGGTTATTGCAACAGGAGAGTCAAGATTAAACATCGAAGATATTATGCCCTTTAAAAACGGTAAAAACGCCGTTGTTATCACAAACAAGGTTCCTTTGCGTAATCGAGAAGGCACAATAATCGGAGTGTTAGGTATCGCAACCGATATCACCAATCAAAAAAAAATAGAACATGATTTAAAAATAGCCAAGGAAGCCGCGGAATCTGGAGAACGGGCCAAAACGGAATTTATCGCAAACATGAGCCATGATATTCGCACTCCCCTCTCTGGTGTGGTAGGGCTGGGCGGAATAGTGGAACAGGAAATAGACAATCCCAGCGTCAGAGCGAAAGTCCATGATATGGTTAAAAGTGCCGAAGAATTGTTAAACATGTTGAATGAAATCCTTGATGTGGTTTCATTGGCAAAAATTACTCTTGACGAAATTCATGAAGAACCTTTTGACTTGCCTTATCTTGTACAAACCATTATTGATTTAGAACAATCGTCTGTCGACTTCAAAAATATTGAAATCATTCAATGCATTGATGAAAATGTACCCACTGTTTTAACGGGTGATCACAAAAAAATTCACCATATTTTATTAAATTTAGTGGGCAACGCCATTAAGTTTACTAACAAAGGGCACGTCAGCATCCATGTTAAATGTTTGGAAAAATCAAACACCTCAGTTCAATTGCGATTTGAAGTCAGTGACACGGGAATGGGAATTCCAGCGGAATCCATCGATAAAGTCTTTGAGTTGTTTTATAAGATAACCCCTTCCTACAAAGGCCTAGATAAGGGACATGGTGTTGGATTGCATATCGTTAAAACCTATACCGAGCTATTAGGTGGGATCATCACTGTGGAAAGCAAACTCCATGAAGGCTCTAAATTTTCATTTGCAATCACGCTTAAAATACCCGATCAAAATACAAGGCCGCAAAATTTCAATCCAAAAACCTTTAACAAACACCCATCACCCCCTCTTTTTTTGACGCAACCTTCTGCTGTAATCAATGCAGAACCGTTTTTGCCCAAATTGCCCAATGCCCCGGAAATATTAATCATTGAAGATAATCGTGTGGCATTGACGATTGCTCAAACCCTGGTAAGCCAAGCAAAATGCAACCCCACACCAGCAGCAGATGGCGAATCAGCGTTGAAATTGGCGAAAACAAAGCATTTTGATCTCATTCTTTCCGATGTTGGTCTACCTGGAATTTCCGGTATTGAGTTTACTCAACAGCTTAGAAACCATGAAAAGGAGCAGAACAAAAAACCCGTGCCCATCGTTGCAATCACAGGCCACGCAGAAGGTAAAATCCATGCCGAATGCCTAGCTGCGGGCATGAATGATGTGATTATAAAACCCATCAGACCTGAAATACTCACTGAACTTTTTTATGTGTTTTCTCTATTTGATACGAATAAGAACCACTCGGAATCGCTTGATGGATCGAACATCGATAAATTAGCTTCGACGAAAAATATGCCCAAACAAAAATTAGTTGGCATGGATTTACCAGATACAGAAGCTCAATTGTTTCAATTGGATAAGCTATCCTTGCTCGACGCCCAGCATGCCATTAAAGAACTGGGCAACAATAAAGCATTATTGGTGGATATATTAAAATCTTTTGTAGAATCATTTTCCAAGGATAAGCAAGACCTAAAGACCGCCTATGCGTCTGGAGATTGGGGGCAAATTGCAAAATTAGCGCATAAAATCAAAGGAGGTACTGTTTATTTAAAACTGAATAAACTATCAACCGCCTGCCAATATCTAGAGCGTTATCACAAAGCAGGCCATGTTAAGCTACTTGCGGAACTTTATCAGCAAATGATGAAAATTATGGATGAAACATTGCCCGTTATTGCGCAATGGTTAAAAAATCAATGAAATGATAGTTTACTGCGCGCGAGCACAATCCTTGTGCTTCGCTCCTGTCTGACATAATCTGTGTCGTCCTTATGCTCCATAATATCAGATAAATGCATGAACAAGAAAAACAATTGGATCAAATTTAATTTATGAAATTGGATCATTTCTTCAACGAAACTGCATTCATTATTAGGAAGCGAATCGCATAGAATGCACTATAATTAGCTTACACAACATGATAATTCGGGCGTTAATGAAAATGGCGCAAACATTTATTGCAAGACTACACCCAACCACTGACAGGAAATCGCTGCTTAAAAAATTTGGGGGGGATTATAGAGATACTGGCACCGATAACCCATCTATCCATAGTGCATATTCAGAGGATGCTCCATTGTGCGCTATTTAGCCCTCGCAACTGATTTCGACGGCACTCTGGCAGAGGACGGTCAAGTCAGCGCGGCTACGCTGCGCGCCTTACGGAAGTTACGTGACTCTGGAAGGCATCTCTTGCTCGTCACGGGCCGCGAAATGCAGGAACTCAAAAAACTATTGCCTGACATGTCTGTGTTCGACCTCGTAGTGGCAGAGAACGGCGCTGTGGTCTACGACCCATCCGAGCAGAACGAAACGCTTATCGCCAACCCCGCGCGCGACGATTTCATCGCAGCCCTCAAGAAAAAAAAAGTCTCCCCCCTTAACATTGGCCAAACCGTCATCGCCACGGTTAAACCCAACGATGAAATGGTTTTCAAGACAATCCGAGAGATGGGGCTTGACCTGCAGATCGTCTTCAACAAAGAGGCTGTTATGGTGCTGCCAGCGGGCGTCAACAAAGCGTCCGGCCTCAACAAAGCACTCACGCAGTTGGGCCTCTCATTCCACAACGTCATTGGCATCGGAGACGCTGAAAACGATCTCGCTTTTCTTGAGCTGTGTGAGTTTTCCGTTGCCGTCGACAACGCCATTCCCTCGCTCAAAGACGCAGTTGATCTTGTGACCAAAGGTGAGCGCGGAGCCGGCGTACGGGAACTAGTGCGCCGCATCCTCAAGAACGACTTGCGTAGCCTCGATTATGATATCCCGAGGCATCGTTTGGAATTGGCCACCGACCCTGAAGGCAAGTCCGGCGGCGGCAAGTCGACGCTGGCCAAGATCACTCTGGAACGCCTGGTTGACGCCGGCTACCAGTTTTGTGTCATCGACCCTGAGGGCGACTACGAGGAATTCGAAGCTGCGGTTGTCCTTGGTGATGGTGAGCACGTGCCAACTGTTAGCGAAGTGCTGCAATTGCTACGCGACCCCACACAAAACGTCGTCGTCAACCTGCTCGGCGTGCCGATGGACCAACGCCCGGAGATCTTCACAGGATTACTTAAAGATTTGCAGGATATGCGGTCCCGCACTGGACGTCCCCACTGGCTGATCGTTGACGAAGCTCACCATGTACTGCCGCACAACAACGCTGTCGCGGCACAGAATCTCCCACAGCACCTTAATAATACGGTGTTCATCACTTACCAGGCGAACCTCATGCTCA
>CAZGKX010000010.1:51168-54187 GCA_964525945.1 uncultured Legionellaceae bacterium | reverse complement strand
CGCCGACCTAATGATTAACAGTCATCCGCTCTACCGACTGAGCTACCGGGGAATATGGCGGGATGTTAAATTGATTTTGCGTTCAGGTCAAGCATATCCTGAATAAATTTGAGCGTGTTTAGGAGCACGCTCAAATAAAGTATTATTGTTGGGCAAACAGTTCAATTCTATCCAAAGCGCCCTCTAGCGCGCTCATGCTGGCGGCAAAGGAAATGCGGATGCACCCTTCCGTGCCAAAGGCTGAGCCAGGCACCAGTGCAACGCCGACGTCTTGCAACAAACGCTCAGAAAATTCGAGATCATTGGCAAAACCACGGCGCTCAATAATGCCTTGCACACTGGGAAAAATATAAAAAGTACCGTCAGCCGGAATGACTTCGATGCCAGGAATTGCGCGGAGTCGTTTGACCACGTAATCGTGTCGCTCCCGAAATGATTTCACCATGATTTGTATCGATTCATTGCCACCATTGAGTGCTGCGACAGCGGCTCGCTGGGCAATAGAACAGGGGTTGGATGTGGATTGTGACTGCACGGTTTTCATGGCGTTGATCAAGTCTGCCGGCCCACCCGCATAACCAATGCGCCAACCCGTCATGGCGTAAGCTTTCGATACCCCATTGAGCACAATCGTACGGTTGTATAACTCCGGGCAGGCATCCAAAATATTCACAAACGGCTGGGACCAAATAATATGTTCATACATATCGTCAGTGGCAATGAACACCTGGGGGTGTTGCTTTAATACATCGCCCAAGGCTTTGAGTTCCGCAAAGGTATAAGCAATGCCGGAGGGATTGGAAGGACTGTTGATAAACAATAATTTGGTTTGTGGGGTGATGGCTGCCGCCAAGTCTTGCGCCGTTATTTTATAACGGGATGCTGGGGTGGTGGGTATAACAACCGGCGTTCCTTCCGCCAATAACACCATGTCGGGATAAGACACCCAATAAGGAGCAGGAATCAAAACTTCATCCCCTGGATTTAAAAGGGCTTGGCACAGATTGTAGCAACTTTGTTTGCCACCGACAGACACTAAAATTTGATTGGGTCGGTAATCCAAGCCATTGTCGCGTTTGAATTTTTCAATGATGGCTTGCTTTAACTCAGCAATACCATCCACGGCCGTGTATTTGGTGAATCCTGCCGTGATGGCCGCGATCGCCGCGTCCTTGATATGCTGAGGGGTATCAAAATCAGGCTCCCCCGTCCCTAAACCAATCACATCTTTGCCTTGAGCCCGCATTTGCGCGGCTTTCTCAGCCACCACCAAGGTGGGGGATGGTTTTACTTTTTGTACACGATCTGACAGGGCAATACCCATGGCAACAGCTCCTATGGTATAATTAATTGTGATGAAAAATACATTTAAAATCCATTCTAATTTTGCACCCGCAGGCGACCAACCCGCGGCCATCGCGTCACTGATAGCGGGCGTTGAATCGGGTTTAGCCAATCAAACCCTGCTCGGCGTGACAGGCTCCGGTAAAACATTCACCATTGCCCATGTCATTCAGGCATTAAAACGTCCCACGTTGGTGATGGCACCCAATAAAACCCTCGCGGCTCAATTATACGGTGAGTTTAAAGCATTTTTCCCCGATAATGCTGTGGAATATTTTGTGTCGTATTACGACTATTACCAACCCGAAGCTTACGTTCCTGCTTCGGACACCTTCATTGAAAAAGATGCGTCGATCAATGAACATATTGAACAAATGCGTTTATCGGCCACCAAAGCACTCATTGAACGCAAAGATGCCATTATTGTCGCCACTGTTTCAGCCATTTATGGCTTGGGCGATCCCGATTCGTATTTGCATATGGTATTACATCTTTCTCGTGGAGAACAATGCAATCAGCGTAAGATTTTAAAACGCCTTGCTGAAATGCAATACATTCGCAGTCCTCAAACATTGTCGCGCGGGCAATTCCGGGTGAACGGCGATGTCATTGATATTTTTCCAGCCGATGAAGAAAAAAATGCTGTTCGCATTGAATTGTTTGATGATGAAGTGGAAAACATTGCGCGTTTTGACCCATTGACTGGCGAAATTTTACAGCGATTACCGCGTGTGACCATTTTCCCAAAAACACATTACGTCACGCCCCGTGAACGCATTTTACAAACCATTGATTGGGTTAAAGATGAGTTAAAAGAACGCGTCAGTGAATTTGAATCGCAGCAAAAATTACTAGAAGCTCAACGGATACAACAAAGAACCTGCTTTGATATCGAAATGATGTTGGAATTAGGGTATTGCTCTGGTATTGAAAATTATTCGCGTTATTTGTCCGGGCGTAACGCTGGTGAACCACCGCCAACATTATTTGATTATTTGCCTCCCGAAGCCTTGTTGGTCATTGACGAGTCACACGTCACGATCCCACAAATTGGTGGCATGTACCGCGGCGATCGTGCACGGAAAGAGAACTTGGTCAATTATGGGTTTCGTTTGCCCTCTGCATTGGATAATCGGCCCATGCAATTTGAGGAATTTATTGCCCGCTCTCCTCAAACCATTTATGTGTCTGCGACCCCAGGGCCTTATGAGCAAGCCCATTCGGACAACACCGCAGAACAAGTGGTCAGACCCACAGGGTTGGTGGATCCCATCACCATTGTGCGGCCAGTGGTCAACCAAATCGATGATCTGTTATCGGAAATACACCTTGTCACCGCTACCAAACAGCGCGTTTTAGTCACCACCCTGACCAAACGCATGGCAGAAGATTTAACCGATTATTTGCGAGAAGCTGGCGTTAAAGTGCGGTATTTGCATGCGGACATTGATACCGTGGAACGCATGGAAATTTTGCGCGACCTGCGGTTGGGCGAATTTGATGTGTTGATTGGTATCAACTTGCTGCGGGAAGGTTTAGACATTCCGGAAGTGGCATTGGTTGCAATTTTAGATGCCGATAAAGAAGGGTTTTTACGTTCCGATCGCTCCCTTATTCAAACCATGGGCCGCGCAGCCCGTAATGTGCATGGCCGCGCCATTCTTTATGCGGATCG
>CAZGKX010000010.1:42655-51158 GCA_964525945.1 uncultured Legionellaceae bacterium | reverse complement strand
GCATTATTCCTGCCAGTATCAGCAAAGATGTCGCGGATATATTGGAAGGTGCATATTTTGGGGCCCGAAAGTCCAAAGTCGCCGAGCAAAAAGCGCAATACCTGCTGTTGCATCCGAACGAATTGATCAAACGCATCAATGCGCTTGAAAAACAAATGTTGATGCATGCCCAAAACATGGAATTTGAACAAGCTGCCGCCGTGCGCGATGACATGCTCGCGATGAAAGAGCAATTATTGAAGCAAACCTAACGACCTCAACGGCTGTTGCCATGAGCATAATGCCCTTTTTTTACCCTCCTCAATGGTTCTTACCAACGCACCGTCATAAATGAGCTATATATATACATATATCCCACTATAAATACACTATGGGTTTTATGAAAGATATCGTCGAAATCGAAGCAAACACCAGTGGCGGCAATGATTACATCATTGGCGATGTGCATGGCGCAAAAACCGCGTTTCAGAATGTTTTGACTCATTTAAACGACGATGATCGCTTATTTTTAGTGGGTGATCTGATTGATCGAGGTGAGGACAGTGCCGCCATCGTTGACATCATCATCAAAAAAAATGAAGGCAAGAATCCCCCGGTTGTTTATGCAGTGCGCGGCAATCATGAGGAGGATTTTTTAACAGCTTATGATTTTTTTAATCATCCAACCCATCAAGACAGTGCGGAACGTGAGATTGCCATCCAATTTTTAATTAATGGAGGTGGGTGGATATTTCAAGAACCGATCCGTACAGAAATACAATCCATCTGGCGTGCGTTCAATGATCGTACTTGGTCCGACGAATATTGCTATGCCATGCTCGATAATCTTGTGGATAAAATCCAAAACAACCCACCTCCGCCTTTTATAGAAAAATTGGAAAACATTCAAAACTACATTCATAGCTTGCCTTCTGTCCTGTTAGTGGGCAATGAAAAAGATGAAAAGGCATTTATTGTCTGCCATGCCGATATGCCGCTGAGTCAGCAACAACTAAAGCAAAAAATCACCGCGTCAACCGCTTTAACTTCAACGGAGAAAAAACACATCGTTAGGACAAGACCAAAAGCGTTCATGCCAGCGAATGAGCAGCGTAACCTTTTATCGACACGGGTGTATTGCGGGCATAATGCCATCAAAGCCATTGCAGATGTCCCAAACGCTTCGGTGCCTGAAAGAAATCAAATCAATCTTGATGTCGATGCGTGGGTCACGGGGAGTTTTTTAGTCGTTAATCACACACAAAATCAAGTGATAACCAGTTCAATTAACTCCAAACGCTCCGATCTACTCCAGCAAACGAAAGATTCAATACAAAAGCAATTGGATCTCTTGCAACCAGCTAAAACAGCCGCGCAACTTGATGCCAAAATTTGTTTCATTATAAAAAATTCCGGCGTGCACGATCGAAAACAGCAATATTATAAACATTTAAAACTGATTATCCCAAGCCTCGAGCCCAGCATGCGTAAGGACTTGGCCAAACACCTCTTAAATAGCCAAAAACACCTGTTACAAGTAGAACGACATACGTTTTTTGAAAGGCATTCAAACGAAACGCGAACCATGCATCAAGTCATGTGGGAATTATTAAAGGATACCGAAGACAAACCCACAATAAAAAATATTAAAATCGATGAGGAAGAATTTCATCTCTCTCGCCACGTCGAGCAATATTTCAAAGGATAGTACCTTTCAGCTGCCAAAAGTAAACGCATACATCTCCAAACCTGGTTGTTGCGCGATTAATTGCAGCTCACCATCAGCGGCTTTCGGCAACGCAATCAGCTCATAAAGGCCATGTTTAACCACCAACAATTCCCCCTGTTGAACATCTCGTCCCGCATCCGTGTTCATCAGCGGTTGACCGTTGAACAATACTTTCACGGCAATAGGATGCGCGGTGGTATTTCCCATCACCACATAGACGTGTTTGGCATGAAAATGCAACGATAACGAAGCTGTGGCGGCCCGTGCCGTGATTTTATCAGCATTGATTTGCCAGAGTCCGTTTAACCTCCAAGCGTCCATGGGCAAATACCCAGAAATATGATAGACAGCGGGCTTATCATGGCTCACAACAGCGGGACTGAACAGCTTGCTCGAGCGAGCATACCCTAAATAGGTTTCAGGGGTTTGTCTCAGCGAAAATCCTGAATGAACCCTTTGGGTGGTTTTAACCAGGCCGTCGATGCCTAACAAATAACGCACATTGTTTTCAAGAATATCTTCACCACCTTCACCAAAATACTCATACACCACATTCCCTTGTTTATCGATTAAATAGTGTGCTGGCCAGTAGTGATTTTTAAAATTACGCCACGTCACAAATTGATTGTCCAAAGCAACAGGGTATTCAATACCATACAAATTAACCGCCCGCTTCACATTTTCAACATCCTTTTCAAAAGCAAATTCAGGAGAATGTACTCCAATGATGATCAAACCTTTGTCGTGGTATTTTTTATAAAGATCGATGATATGAGGCAACGTACGTAAACAATTTATGCAAGAAAACGTCCAAAAATCAACAAGTACCACATGGCCTTTTAAACAGGGGGATTGCAGTGGAGGTGTGTTCAGCCATGTTTCAATTCCGGTAATTTGCGGCGCGGGATAAGGACGCCACAAACCATTTTGCAGATCGGTGGCCGTCTTAATGGTGGTCAATTTCTTAGTGGGTTTATAGAAGGCACCACCCCATTCTTGGTGGACCGCGAAAAACACACTGGCAATTAAAAATACCCCGCAGATGGAGCGCAAAGCAGCCGCTCTTTTTTTAAAAAAATGAAACGCATGGATCAACTGTTGCCCATAAATAATAAAAAGCATCATGGGTATGCCCACCCCCAATGCAAAAGCAACCAACGTGATCAAACCACCCAACGTCGATTGTTGCGTAGCAACTTGCACAATCACCGCGGCCAGAATAGGACCCGCGCAGGGAGTCCAAATAATAGCCACTAAACCGCCGAATAAAAATCCACTTAAAAAACTTTTTTGCTGGGGATTGGCATGCGCCATGAGAGGCATCATGCTGATCAGCCGTTGCCCTAGCCGGTTAAATTTATCCATTAAACGGCTAAAAACCATGATAACCCCCAGGCAAAGCAGAACCCCATACGAAAAATGGCGAACTTCATTCAAATCAATACCGGAGAGCGTGATAATTTGTCGCGAGAAAAAGGCGACCAAAGCAAAAACCACCACAAACCCTGTCAGAATACCAAAAGGACGGGTACGCGTGCCAGTGAGGGAGCCAGCCAGCAAAATAGGCAATATCGGTAAAATGCAAGGCGAAATAATTAAAGCAAATCCTTCCAGAAAACCGAGCACAACATTGATGGTATCAGTGAACATGCATAGCCCCTCGTTTCTGGGTCAGAAATCCTTTTTTTAGCAGTATGACATCGAATGACGGGTTGGTGTCAAGAGCAAAAGACGGTCTTGGTCATTCTGTTTTGGAGCATCCCAAAGCGATTGTTTGCATTATTTTTTACAGCATCTAATGTTGCATTCACCAGCATCACAAGCCCTTGACTCTCCTGTCATAAATGATAAAATATTATCAAACCAACTAATAATTGATCACAAAATATGCGTACCTTGAATGAAACTACGTTTCAAAATATGACAGCCACCTTAAAAAAAAACCATTTACTCTATACGCAACCGATACAAGATTCAATAACAGCTCGTGCCATTTTGCAAATCGCGA
This sequence comes from uncultured Legionellaceae bacterium, assembly GCA_964525945.1. Lineage (GTDB taxonomy): Bacteria > Pseudomonadota > Gammaproteobacteria > Legionellales > Legionellaceae > CAZGKX01. The sequence continues at coordinate 47,442 of CAZGKX010000010.1, read as the reverse complement.
GAAATAGACCCTATTCCTTTCATCACGCAAAAGTTAAAAAGGACATTTTCCAGAAATGTTACGAAATTCGAGTTTATCTCTCTCCTGCACAAACCACAGAATTATCCAATTTATTTATAGCTGAATCCGATTTAAAAGTAAAAGCAGAGGAGGCTAGTCAATTTTTACAAACACATTATGAAGAGCAAAAAAAGAAAAGCAACTCAACCGGCACCATTTTATTGAGATTAAGCAGACCAAGCTTTGTTCAATCGGCGACGCCTATTCACGATGAAAAAGAACCAGAGCCAGTGTTGCAAACGACCAGCCCGGCTCCAATTCACAACAACGTGGTTGATGATTGGGAAGTCGCTGCGGAAGAGATTTTATCGGGCAACTTTCAACTGAGATAGTCCATAAGGCTATCCCTAACTCGGGAAACAGAGCACTGAAATCCCGGGGTTAGGGTTACGACCGACCTCAGGCCACGACCGAGATTTTTTCTCAACGGAGTGTTATATAAATACTTGGGTAGGGTGTGCAAAGCGCGGCGTGCACACCAGACAGTGCCACAATCAGCGACCTGCCCCGACGACGCGGCGCCTTAAAATTTCGGCCCTCAAGAGCGTAATTAACTGCATTGCATTCGGGCAACATTATCCGTGCCTAAAAGTTGCATACGTGCTTGCATACCTACATAACTCCAATGGTCACCATCAATATGCATCTTGCAAATGGTGGAAGAATCAGGATCACCCAAATATTCAAAACCATTATTTTGATTGGTTAATTTGACACAAAATTGAAAGCGTTGTTGCAGTACCGTTAATTCAAGTGAACTGCCCCATCGCGCCACATCATTTACGGCTTGAGCCGATATTGCAATGGCATTTAAATACTGTTCAAATCCTTCCGCAATCCACCAATGTTGCATGTTACTGACAAGATGAGGCATGTTGCCATTGGCTGCAACTTTGCCTTCCATCCATTTGTTTTTAATGAAATCATGCACCAAAAAAGTATCTGCTTCAGGAATATTACTATCGAGAGGGTTGTGATGATGATACATTATCGCCATGTTTAATCGCTCCCAAAGTAAATCTTGATAATGGTTTTGTGGATTTCTCATGTCGTCAACGACCATCAATCGCAACACCGGCGCTAAGAGTTTTTGAAGGCCGATAGGATCTTTTTCTTGGAATAATGCACGCAATTGCTCCTCCGTCACGATATTGTGCTCAACCAAGACAGGATGAGCACAAAGTAACGCCGAAAAATGCGCTGTTTCAAGGGTCTGACCTTGGGTCAAAAATAATTCACGCATGAATAAAACAATAGCATTAAAAGCACAATTGCCATCGGGCAGTGTGGCAAAGCCCATTTTTTGCTTGAACAAGGTGAAGGCAAGACTCTCTTGAATTGAACTATGATCCTCCCGCGATTCATCCAGAGCCTCACGCCGGCGTTTTTTTGAAGAGTACCGGGAAGACTCTTGCTCAACCGACGGAGTCTCTTTTTCCTCTTCCTCCATCTCAATCCAGCCACGGCTTACCGAAGGGCCAACCACATCTAGAAAGGATACATCTTTGGCCAAAAGTTGTGTAAAAATCTCGGGGTCATCCACTAAAATAGCTAAATTTAACAATTGCTCAGGCTCTAAAGCCAGAAAACGTTTTACTGTAATAATTTTCGAATCTAAAAGAGGAAGCAAAATTGCATCATAATATTGATCCATGAATTCGGCCAACTCCAAATGAAACTCCTGGGTCGTCTCGATGTTTGCCAACTCGTTTTCAGTGATAAATTTATCAACATAAGCGAAACGATAACCACAAGAATAACGATGCCATGACACATTGGACCACAGGGGGTATTTTGTTAATATTTCTTCATAATCACAGCGGTTAGGCAGTTCATACCAAGCACTAATAGCCAGCCAATCTGAGTCCGTTAAAGCAAAACTCAATTCCAATGACACCACTTTCATTTTCAGCAGGTTGGAGGCATTGCTGCAAAAAGTTCTATCCAATTTGTCGTAATAGTTTTGTAAATCATCGTCTGTTGGTAAATCGATTGAATTAGGTGTAGGGAGCTTTGTGTGTTGGGGCGCAGATTCAACTAAATACGTGAGAATGGCCTCCAATTGCATGCCTGCATTTATAAAAATCACAGATTCTTGCTGGCTTAAACGCTCCAAACACTGCAATTGCTCGATGGTGCAATTAAGAAAATCTTCAACTGAAATGTGAGCAGGGATCAACGCCGTGATATTTTCAGCATTACGGATGATGGTTAAACAATGGTATTCCGTCAATGTGGCAATTTGGCTTAAATCAAATAATCCTGCGCAATGCAAATCAAAAATACTGAGGAAACAAAATTTGTTGTACAATTCTTCCATCTCAATATAAGCCAACATGGTCTCAAATGGCACAGGGTTTTGTTTCTGCGTCCAAACATGCATCGCCCTCGCCTGCCGATAATTCCACTCAGCCACTTGTGCTAGCCCCAACGCGCCTGATTGCAGCAATGCACACACGCCTTGAAAATTCAGTAAACGAGCTTGTTGAGGCTCAATGGCCCCACTTTTCACCCATTGCTGCAAATAAGGATCGATATGATTCAAATAAGACAGCTCGTGGTTATCAAGGTAATCTGGAAAAGCATAAAATCGCATATAAAGTCGCCACAAAATGATTTTAAAATTACCACATTATACTTTTTTATACCTAAAAATTCAATTTAAAAAATACAACGGGCTCGACATTAAAGCGAAGATGATTCGATTTTCTGCCTTGTTCAAGACTCTACGCACCAAATTTAAACACAAGTCGTTGAAAATACCACAACAGATAAGAGCATATTATAGACAACGAGGCCAATTTTGGTATATATCTAAAGCTGAAAAAACAGAAGCAATCAAACCCCGTCATTCAAAGAAAACAAGGTCTTTTAATGAGTAACGTTGAAACAGCAGTGATGGGCTTTTTTAATTTAGGGGCGGCGATAGGATTTACGGGCGCCGTAGCACCTGAGCAATTAACTGCGAACATTACAGCAGCTTTCCTCATGTCGATTTGCGGAAATTGCACCCGCATTCTCGCTAATCCTAACGCCTTTCCGGCTGAAAAAATCCTCTTATCTGCAGCCGTACTGTCCTATTCTGTCGCCTTGTGCTGCGATTGCAATGTGTACCCCATCTTAGGCACCTACTTAAAATTAATCACAACAGGCTGTGTGGGGCTATGGAATGCAGCACAAATGATTCGTTTATACGCTGAGATTGAAATCTTTCTTGCAACCCGTTTACAGCTGTCTCCACCCCAATCATCTTTTGATTCCGAAATTAAAATGGCTTTGGCCGCCTTTGCTTGTTATTCCTTAGGCGGCGTCATTGGCTTCGCAGCGACGTCTCTTGGATTGCTGATAGGCACCCCTCCCGAAAAACTAGGTCCTTATATCACACTCGCTTTTTTGATGTCACACGTCGGAAACTTAATTCGCACGGAGTTCAATCGATCCGCCCAATTTTTTGAAAAAAATTTCATTAGAGGCACCGTGCTTTTCTATTGCATCGCATTGTATTGTGATTTCGCAGTTGAATATGAAATACCCGATCAGGGCATAGCAGCACATGCGAAATTAATCGCCGCCGGCTTTGTTGGTTTATGGAATACGGTGCAAACTTGGCGATTAAACCCGACGATATATACCGATCTTATCCCGTCCAATGTGTTACCCCAATCACTGCGCGCTCTTGATGTAGATAACATGGCAAATCCAGACGTTTCAGAATCCAGTTCAACACAACTGTTACCCCCCACAGCCACCTCATCCAGGGTTAATTATGGGAGTACTTCCAGCAATTACAGTGTGACCATGTTTAAAATGCCAGGCATTGAAATGACCCAAAATGTTGGGACCCCTCAATCGGTGGATGATGAGCCAGAGGCGAAATTGATGACTCCTGTTTAATGCCTGCAGGCCGAAAACCAGAAAAGCCTGCGATTTTTTGGAGCTTTAGAGATGCTACAGATTTGTTATCAACAATGGTTACACAACCCGGCTGACTCTTCATCCAATACTTGGAGATAGGCCTCGATGCTGTGCTGAATATTCAATGCTTGCCAAACATAAGCCCTGTTTTTATTCAGCAAAAATTGAATAAAAATATCAAGCATCGGAAGACTGGGGTTTAATTCCTCAATCCATAAAAACTGTCCTTGTTCGTTTAAATTTAAAAAAACATATTCATCATCGTTGTTGACAACCAGATCAAATGAACCGAAAACAATGCCCATATGCCGCATAAAAGAGCGAACTTTAACCTCGACGTTGCCCGGCAATTGCCAAAGCTCCACGAGTCGCTCCTTACCACACATGGCTCGCCAATCCACTTGGCCATTCAGTTGCAATTGCGGGTGTAATTTAACGGCAACAATGTAATCACCAAAACAAGTCAGCCTTAACTCATATTTTTTATCTATTTTTCTTTGAAAAATACCGGGAGATGGATTCGAAAAATAATCAGTGGGGGTGATATCTATGGCATGATTTGTATTCAATGTGTTAACTGACATCGGCTGGTAAGTTGTCCCATCCTCTTCGTATTTGTGCAAAAACGTGTAAATTTCCTCAGGCTTTTGCGAACACAAGGTCGTCGGTATCTTCAAATCACATTCACTGGCCATTTTGAGCTGCAACAATTTAAAGTTAGCGCGTCGTGCCGACGCGTGATTGTTGATGCACCAAGCAGGCAACCCTAATTGGTCGCTCATCACAGCATAGAATGGCGTTTGTTCGCAAAC
>CAZGKX010000010.1:26907-42645 GCA_964525945.1 uncultured Legionellaceae bacterium | reverse complement strand
GTCGGTCATTTTTGGTAAACACGCATCACGGGGTAGGCGCCACCAAACAACATCATAAAGTGGTTCTATCGGTCGAGTTTCAAATTGACCCTCATGCAATGTAACGTTATCCGATAACGTCACACTGTGTCCCATTTTTTCAACCGCAAATTTAACGATTCTAGCATGCGCGTCATCCCGTCTGGCTGGAATTAAAATCTTCATGATTTCTCCGTACAAATTATATTTTTTTAATTGAATTTTTATGGGTTTCGAACCAGTTTTTCCACGCAGTAATATCATTATCTGCGTAGCTTTTATGACTCATATTTTTAAGCAGTAAATATGCAATTTTATGGTTGTTCGGTTGTTTTAATTTTAAGAGCGATAGCAATTTCTCTTCGCCATGTTCAATCATAATCGCTCTATTTTTTTGCGAAGAGGATACGTGCAGCAAAATAAGCAATGCTTTATTTCGATCAGTATCATAAGGCGAAGACAACAGAGCCAAAAAAGGCATCACATCGATGTCCATTATTTTTGCTTTTTTTATAGTCTCACCAATGACTCGCATGGCATTGTTCCTAACGCCCTCATCAGGATCCTGAGCATGTTTTGCCAATACAGACACAATTTCTTGAGGATTTTTAAAATGTCCGATTAAAAATGCAGCCGCGGCTCGTCTTTTTGGATCCTCATCTTGGGCCAATGTTTTTAAAACCATTGATTTATGCGCAATCACACCCTCATTAAAAGCACGTAAAAATGGTTTTAATTTCGGGTGATTAAAACCGAGAAAACAATGAAAAACGGGGCACTCGATGTTCTGGAAATTCACTTCTTGTTTTAAAAGTATTTCTTCCATCAAATGATTGTATTGCAACATGGCATCAATCAAATCAGAGGAATCGTGTTTTTTTTGAAAAACATGCTCAACCGGTTTGTGGATGAAATTCATGCGAAATGGCTGATTTTTTTCAACAACCTCAACGGTGGTGTATAATTTCTCGTTGTCATATTGAACGGTATCAAACTCCACAAAGAGAAACTGACCTTCTTTTTTCAATTGCGCCTTCAATTGCGCCTGCTTTTCTTTTAAAACTGGAATCGTTTTACTGGGGTGCTGGGCCAAAAATTCTTGCCTTGATTCATCCACCAACAACATTTGAATGGATTTAATTTCAGGTAGATATTTGTTGATGATGTTATAAGATTGCTCTGATTGAGCCCCGTAGATATCAACGATGTTATTTGCATGAATAGAAATAGATATGACGGCCAGTGGCACTGCTAGAATTTTTTTAAACACCGTGCACTCCTTTGCGTGGTTGGAATTGCCTATTGTATTGATTGAATTGCGTACATTTATACGAATGGTTTACTTAAAAATCCCAAGTGACATCAAATTGTGCTCTTGCTCCACCCTCAAACATGACGGAAGCATTCGTGTGCTTAAATGTCTGCCCCACTTTATTCCCTGCTGATACCTCTTCAAGCTCCTCATGAGACAAAGATCTCGCCATGGTATACGCTAAAGTTCGCTCTTGATTGTTATCCATTATTTTCTCCTTCACTTGCCAATTATAATTCCATTAAAAATAGTTCTATATTTCAGGCGTAAAATTGGCTTATTCTCGCAAAATACAGAACTATTACCAATAATACAGAACTATTTTACGAATAACAATTATTAAAATGGTAGTATTAGAAATAATTAATGCTATTTAGAACTATTTATATATACTATGTTAACCTCTTACTTGCGGCGATTTCTATTTGCCCATGATCAATGACCCATGAAAACGTCTACTTTTTCGGATCGATTGAATATTTGCTTGGATAAAGAAGGATTCCCGCCTAAAAATTGCGGTCGAATTCAATTACTCGCAGAAATGGTCGGCTTAACTCATCGAGGAGCCAGCAAATGGGTGAATGGCCAAAGCAAGCCTCCTGCTGCAAAATTTGCTTCTTTGGCACAAAAACTAAATGTCGATGAAACATGGCTGAAGTCGGGTGAAGGCTCCATGCAAAGACAAAACACCAATAACATGGCTTCTAATAACAATGAAATTGTTCAAGATGTAGCCATTTACTCAGCCAGCCAATTGCTCACGCTAAATAAAGAACCCAAAAAAGTGATCAAGTGCAATCTTCCTCATGACGGTGATTTTTTTGGTGTGCTGCTAGAAACGGAAGCCATGTCTCCTCGGTTTCCTCAAGGTAGTATTATTATTTTTGACTCTAAACCCACGGTTAAAGACGGCGATTTTGTACTTGTAAATATGGCGGATTTTCCAGCCCCCATATTTCGGCAGTTATTTATCATTGAATCCATCATGTATTTGAATGCCCATAATCCAAAATTTGATCGACTAATATGTCAAAAAAATAATCAAATTTTAGGAAAGCTTATTCTGGCTATCTTGGCTTTTGATTGAATGGATAGTAAAAACGCCTCAGCTTTTATGCACAGTATCCAAAGTAAGGTATGCTCTATCAGAATAACAAGCATGCGTTAGCGATGAAATATACCATCAATCCACACATTCAAGTTATGAGCCCCATGTCCCGTTATTAAATTTGATAATAGCGCCCAGCCACTTAAAGTAAGATGCGTTACAATTTATTTATATAGGTATTTAAAGCATGTTATCAGCCTTAAAAAACACACTATTTGCTTCCCTCCTTTATTTATTATGGGCGGGGTCGACCTATGCTCAAAGGCCTTTCATAATAGACACCGATGTAGGCGTTGACGATGTTGTGGCCATTTTATATTTATTACAACACCCTCAGATTCAAATTCAAGCCATTACAATTGCAAGTGATGGCAATGCCCATTGTCAACCTGCCTTGAATAACACATTAGGATTGTTATTGATGATGAAGCAACCTTCAATACCCGTTGCTTGCGGCCAAGAAAAGCCATTGAGCGGTCATCACCATTTTCCAGATAAGGTATTGAAAGAGTCCGACACACTTGCTGGAGCAGCCCAATTGTTACCCCACGCACCACCTAACTCCAAACTTAACGCCGTGGATTTGATGATTAAAACGATCAAGAATGCCTCTGAGCCTGTTACCCTGCTAGCAATAGGTCCACTGACTAATATTGCTCAAGCATTGCAAAAAGCACCGCAAATGAAGAAAAAAATCCGCGCTATTTATATTATGGGGGGTGCAATACAAGCTAGCGGCAATATCCGGGCAATTGATCCAACATCGAAAAATCTAAATGCTGAGTGGAACATTTACATTGATCCACTGGCAGCCCAAATTGTGCTTAGCCAAAAAATTCCAGTGGTGCTTATACCACTCGATATCACCAATCAATTACCCATTGATATGAATTTTTACACCGCCATTAAACAACGCCACAAAAGTGCTGCGGCAAATTTTGTTTTTATTCTACTTAAAAATAATATCAAGATGATCCATCAACATTACTGGTATTTCTGGGATCCTCTCGCCGCTGTAATTGCCAGCGATCATTCAATTGCTCATGTCAAAACACAATACATAAAAATAATTTTATCCCCAGAAATACAATCCGGGGCAACCGTAATTGATCACGCGAAAAAAAACAAAGTGTATGTGGTAACCCAAGTGGATAAAAAAAGGGTTGAAATTATGTTGATCCACTACCTGAATAAATTTCTATAAATATAAGCTCGGAAATCTGCCGTTACAGTTTGCTTCGACTGCGCTGATTCGTGCTGCATACATTTGCTTATTTTTCCATCATATATGGCAGAATCGTCTCAGTTACTGTTATTTCTTTTCCATTGTTTGTCCAGAGAACATCTTCATTGCGTTGGATAAATGCGGTCTTAAATTTTGACTTACAAGTCCAGGTAAACCAACTCCACTGGCATTCGTTTGTAGAAAGAGTGTATGTACCATACAATTTGACAGCAAGATCATTTAAATAAATCGTTCTCATTTGTCCACTCGTCAGAGCCCCCCGATACACGGCTCCAGTAGGGTCAGTGAATTCATAATTTATGCCATGAGATGTGCCGTTAATGAGAGTATTTCTAACAATGGCAGAAGAATCTGCATAAACAAGCGAGGAACATGCTAGTGAAACCGCGGTTATCCATTTTTTCATATCATACTCCGGTTATACATAATTTTTTTATGCTGCTCTATATTCTACTTCATTGACCACAAAATATAACCAATTTTAATGAAGTCTTTTTTAGAAAAATTTTTATATTTAGGGCGGCTCTCCGTGCATTGTGTTGCATTTAACAACATAATGCCATACGCCACAGCCCAAACCGACATGGAAATACCATCGCCGCCAAGCAATTCATAGGAATATGATGGCGCCGCTCGCATGTTTGAGTGTTGGATCAATTGGGTTAGGTGCCGCTTTGAACGCTGGAACAGGTTTTTTAGGTGCCACAATTTTGCAATCTACGGGAGGGTATTCTCACTTGGATAAAGGGATAGTTGTGCAAGCCTCATCAGTTAGTGGAGCATTCTCTTTTCCTATCGCTCTTACAATGTTTCTGCATTTGAGAGATGCCGTCCCTGCTCATCAAAGGATATTTATTGCAATGCTCTGCCATCTCTTAATGACCATGCAAACTTGCCAAATTAGTACGATTCTTACTCAAGACGAGTCTGTAATGGACCATAAAATAGTCACACCGATGTTTACAGGATATGCTGCCCTTACCGCTACCGCTATAATTGGATCAGGACTGTGTTTTTTTGGCAAACGGATAGCCAATGCACTGTGCAAACCAGCGTCTGAGCCTCGTTCTGATTTAACAATTAACCTGGTTTAACTGGTCTTCTCCTAAAAATTGATCCGGCATTAATTAGAAAAACTAGGGCCTAACCTCTTTTGTTTGGATTGATTTGGAGTCAAATTGTTCAATGAAGAATGAGAAAAATTTTTATTTCTCATTAATATTTTTATAGAAACTCAAACAGATGATTATTTCTAATAATGGCAGAAAAATCTGCATAAATAAGCAAGAAACATACTGGCGAACGCCCGATTAGGCCTTATTTTTTATGAATTCTATATTTTACTTAATTGACCACAAATATAACCAATTTTAATGATATCTTTTTTAGAAAAATTTTTATATTCATCTGAAAATAATATATCATTTGGATTCATCATTATTTTTTGGTTTGTTTCCTTATTTAATACTTGTAAATAAGTAATGTAATCTCTAAGAATTAGATATTTTTCATCTTGAAGACGTACTTCATTCATTAATTTTTCAGCTTGTTGGCATGCCATTATATATGGGAGACGTGTCGAAATTGAACGGTCAAGATCAGTTTGAGTTATATCATACTCTTTACAAACCCCCTCTTTAGTCACAATGTTTACTATGTCGCCGTTTATTTTTAATTGTTTAACTTGCTCACATGTCAGGTAAAATAAATCATTAATGCTATTCACATCAATAGGATGCAATCCTGATAATAAATCAGGTTTTTTCTTAATTTCTTGGATATCCATCAAGGGTAAAAAATCACCCGGCTTGTCTGTAAGAGCAAGTTGGATTTTACGCGTTTTTTTAAAATCTAACATTGTTGAATGAATTTTATATTTAACACAACGAGATTTTTGAGCTTCAAGTTTCTGGTGATGAAAAAAATTTATAAAATCCAGGAGTTGATTTCTAATCATTGAGCACATCACTTTAGATTGAGGAGGTAATATATGATAAATCTGTTTCATACATCGTTTCATCAAATTTTAGTATATCAGGCATCTCTCCGTAGATTTCTATAAGCTCATTATCAATACAATGATTTATCTCTTCCATGACTATTCCTTAATTTGAAAATTATTTTTCTATTTTGGGTCTTGAAAATACGCCCACTATTTCTTGTAACCTTAATGCGACTCCGAGTGCAATGTGATCTTGCCATGGCTTGGATACAACTTGCAAGCCAATGGGTAACCCATTTCTAGCATATCCACACGGCAGCACAGTAGCCGGCCATCCGGTAAGGTTATGAGCAGTTATATAACCTTAATCTTTAATATTAGGATATGTATCCATATGTAATCTGGCAGGCGAAGCGCAGACAGGAGATAAAATGACGTCATATTTTTGCATATAGTTCATCATGGCATAACGAAATTTCTCAACATCAACCAATCGTTTTCTAAATTGAGCAGAAGAAAATGTACATTTTGATGCAAGCATTAAAAACTGTTGTGTTAAAGCCGAGATCGAGCCGGTATTAAGATCGTTTAATAAATTACGTAAAGTCTCTCCGCCATCTCCACCTAAAATGAACGTTTCAAAATGTAGCTTATAAACTTCATTTAATACAAGGGGATAATCTTTGACAACATGGCACCCTTCTTCTTCTAAAATTTTAACAGTCTGGTTTAATATGCGAAGTGTATCATCACAAGGGGGGGCTCCCGTCGGGTTAACATCGAAATAAGCAACCCTCAAGGATTTAATGTTGCGACTAACTTTTTTAAAGTGGATTGGAGGTGCATGAGGATCCAAATTATCTGAGCCCGTAATAATATTCATAGTCAAGATGATATCCTCAACAAATCGAGACATTGGTCCTATGGAAACCAGCTGAGAAGCAATACCAATACCATCGCAAGGAAAAGTCCCCGTGAGGGGAACGAAACCATTGGTTGGTTTATGTCCGCAAATTCCACAATAATGAGCGGGTTGCCGGATACTCCCACCAGCATCGCTGCCAATCCCTAAGGGAGAACCACCCCCCGCAATGATAGCTGCTTCTCCGCCACTGCTCCCTCCCGGAGTCCTGCTTAAATCATAAGGGTTACTGGTTCGTCCGTAGATAAGATTATCGGTCTCGTAAGACAATAATAATTCTGAAGTATTGGTAAGACCTAAAATAATACATCCCGCCGTTTTTAATCGTTTTACAACACTTGCATCATAATCCGCTGTATTTTTTAATAGTCCAGGAGAACCTTTACTCGGTCGAAATCCTTTAATGTAAAAAGTATCTTTAATGGTAATAGGTAATCCATGCAGAATCTTAAACCGTTTATTAGAATCATATTTATCAAGATTTTTGGCTTGATTGAGTATTTTTTCGGGGTCGACCTGATTGATAGCATTTATAATAGGGTTAATAGATTCAATTCTGCCAATAAACGCACTTGAAACTTCGGTTACGCTCAATTTTTTTGATTTTATTTGTCTCAAAATTTCCGAAGCAGATAAATCGTATATTTCATGCATATAGATTTAGGCTTATATGTAATTAGATCAGTATAAGATCGTTGTTATAAGGTTTTTTTATCAATGTACCAATGCGGATTTTTCAACCCTCATATTCCGGCAGTTATTTATCATTGAATCAAGCACATAGTGTATTGATCTATCATCAATCATTGGAAAATAATTATACGCTATTCATTTGTAGCTTACTCATTTGCCCACAGATATATCCAATACGGCTGATATCTTCTTTAGAAAACAAGAGATAATCATCGGAAAATAAAATATCTGACGCGTTCATTAAAAAAGTTTTTTTTGTTTCAAGATTTAGTACATGTAGCGTTGTAATATGATCTTTAATAATTCTGTATTTTTCTTTGTTACTTGAAAAAGCTTTTTTCATAAAATTTTCGGCCTGAATATAACCGATTAAAAAAGACACTCTTTTGGATATCGTGTTTTCGCCATCAAAATTAGTATTAATATCATAGCAAGTTATTTCACCATTTTGATACTTCACTTGAATTGAAGTATCATTTATTTCGAGTTCGGAAATTTTATCGTGTAATAAATAATAAAGATCATTAACGCTATTGACATCGATAGGGTGTAATCCAGCGAGAATATCCATAGTATGTTTAACTTCTGAAATACTCATGGGTGGCAACAAATCACCTGGCCTATCGTTATAGGCCAGCTGAATTAAACCCGTTTTTTTATAATAAGAGAATGAAGAACAAATATGATACTTTGCTGTATGCAAATTCTCTAAGTCCGTTTTGTATTTATGATACAAATCGGCAAATTGTAAGAAATACTGTCTTAAAGATTGTGAAAAATGAATGCTCGTTTTGTTCATACCAACAACTCAACTCTATTTCAATAGATTTTTTAAATATCATTACAATTATTCTATCTGAAAGCTACTCCAATTTATATTTATAATATCGTTGAACGGAGAATCTTAATTCCATATAATTAATAATTATTCTAAAAGGACTCATACTATGTTAGAGGAAGAGCTAAATTTCGAAGGGGTCGATGAAATATGTGGTGCAATCGAAGATTTATCCAGTATTGAAGAAATTATTGATCTTCCCTTCACAAGTATATCCGCTCCATTGATGTAATTATTATGTATATAACAATTCCCGAAAGAGGTAACCTTCCTTCTTCCGAAATTTTTACAAAAATTATTAGAAAAAATCATCTGCAAAATTTTATTTGGGATCGTGAAGTTATTGTATTAATTCATGGGGGCCCCGGTGGCAATCATACCCTATATGCAGATATCGAAGAGAGTTTATTAGAAATAGCCGACCTTGTTTTAGTTGATTTACGCGGATGTGGTTTAAGTAAAAAAATTGATGCGAAATTTTGCACGTTGGATGTTCATATCGACGATCTTCAATTTATTTTAGAAACACTATCTGTGCAAAATCCTATCATTCATGGCTGTTCTTATGGCGCCATCGTAGCACTGGGGTTTGCGATTAGGTATCCCAATACCCCTCAAAAACTGATTCTCAGCTCCTGTGTCGCATCTGGTGACTTTATTGAACACGCGAAAGAACATTTAAAGCAAATTGGCACTGAACAGCAAATTAACGTTGCAGAAAAATTATGGACAGGGACATTTAATAGTCCCGAACAATTTAATGAATATTATAGAATTATGGCCCCACTCTATTTTTTCAACGAACCATCATTGCCGGCCTCAATTCAAAACATCCCTTATAACATTGAATTAGTTAACCTGGCGTTTACTACCTTTCTCAAAACATTTGATTTTCGCAACAAATTATCAAAAATAAATTATAAAACCTTAATTTTTTCCGGAAAAAATGACTGGATATTCGATAACGAACAGGCCTATGTTTTACATCAGGGAATCAAAAATTCGATTTTAATCAGCTTAAATGATTGCGGACATTTTCCTTGGAAAGACCAACGAAAAAAATTCTTATCCTTCCTTCACACCTTTATCGAAGAAAAAGCAGATCAGAAACAACATCACGTGATTTGCTGAGCCTGACTATTAATTTGAAAATTTTTATTAAACTCTTGTCGTTCATCACCATCGACATATCGAAATAAAAACACTAAAAATTTTGCAGGAAATGCTGCAACAACGGAATAAATGACTTTAAATAAATAAGCATTGATCATCATAATGACTACGTGCTTATCCAAGGGCATGAAAATAAGCGGATACGCGAGGCATGTAACAATTAATTCACCAATGGATGATGATATAATACTCCTAACAACGAAATGTTTATTTCTCATTTTTAGTTTAAGTGCAGACATAAACCGAATATTAACCCACATACTTAAACTTACGCTCAATAAACCTACTAAAATGACATAAGGTCCCCTTTTAAATAAGACTGAATAAACTTCTGGATGGTTAAACTCTACAGGAAATGGCAAATAGCAAGTTAACATCAAAATAATTGAGAAACACAATGAGATCAAATAACATGAAAGTAATATAAAAATAGTGTTACCTTGCCCATATTTTTCAGTAAGTGCATCTGCAATTGAGTACACTAATGGAAAAAAAAATATGGCTAAACTTTCACGAAAATAACCGATTTGTACTATTCTAAATATGGTGATATTTGGAATAAACAATAAAATAGAAAGAAAAATAAGCACTAAAGATAACATTTTAGGCAATATAACCTCATTATTATACATAGCGATCCTTAAGTGAGGCGATCAGTTGGTTGGCCATCTTGTTAATATAGGCTTTATTCAACATGTTAATTTTATTAAGCACATGTTCCATCCCAGAACCATAGCTTGCATATTTTACCGTATATCCACGACTATTTTTTACTAAAGAACTATTTGTTATCGTGGAAAAGTAAGGTATATCCCCATTTAATAAATCAAATAGTTCATCTTTGTATATGCTTTGATCTAGTTTATTTTGATTTTCACAAAATCGTAATAAATGTTGATGATACGCATCAAAACTTGATAATAATTGAGGATGATATGATTCGTTTAAAATTTTACTATATATAAATGTTGGCCGAAATATGATTCGGCTTTTTAAATTAGAAAAATTATTGATCATAAATTCAACAACAAATTTTTTATTTTCAACCACCCAATTCATGCTGTACACATATCCTGCCGCAATTTCAATAGAAAATTGAGTTGCAGAAAAGGGTAATCCTGTGGAAGTATTAACTAACACGTTACCTGCAGGAATTATATTTGCGTTACTTCTCTCAACGAAAACATTCCGAAGATAATCTCCTTTAATTTCAAAATGTTGCATAAACGATGTTTGATACGGGTGATTCAACAAAGCGGAAAAGTCATACTGGTTCTTATTGTGAGGATAGGGTACTAATAGAGTATCGAAGATTGATGGAAAATAATCCTCGGCATAATTCAGCTCTGTTGGAGGAGTAAATAAACATTCTAAGTCAATAACGATTGGATTTAGACCGGAAGCAATTAAATTTTCAAAATGTAAGTCTTGTCCATTGAGCGTACTACAAATTCCTAGCAATAATCCAAAGTTATAGTAATATTTTGGTGCAAACTGTTCGTCTATACTAAAGTGATGAGCGTATTCAATCCAACCATAATTATTTTTCGATAGCACAGAAAGAGGTTTTAAGAAAAATGAGGGGTTGTTTGCATGAATATACTGCAAAAATTTATAAAAATAATTCTCTAAATTTACGTCTCTTGGCTTATAGATAATTTTTTTTACGACATTATTACGTTGATGATAAAAAGTAATTGTAGCAACTTTATTGCCTAAACAATGAGCATCTCCGAGTACATGGAAAAATTGCAGCTTGTAATCATATAAATCAAATAATTGGAGTAGCTCATATAAATCAGATTTGATGCGGCAAAATAATTGCATAACATATATTTTGAAATGATTCAGAGTCCTATCCAACAAATATTTCAGAACAGGATATTTTTTGAAAAGTATCAATAATTGCGACTCTGTGGATATAGTTAATAAAAAATTTTTGATGGTTAAATTCGAGTGTGTTTTTTTGCTAAGATTAAATTCCCACACCAACGTTCTTTTTATTAAATTCAGCAAGGTACTCCCAAGATTAGTGGAGATACAAAAAAATAAACTAGATTGAGAAATGCAATGAGGTATCGCATTGAGAACAGAAAATAAATCATCACACAATTGGTCAAAATAATTATAAAATGGAAATAAAAACATTATTTCCTTATCTTCTTCTAATAAAAATTTCCATGTTAAATTATTGTTTTCAGCGCAACGCAATTTAGTGCTTACCTTAGTCATCATTAAGGACTTTATCTCTCAGGGAGACTCAGCCCTTAAATGGAGTTTTTTTAATAAATAATCGCCAAAATTTTATTCCCACTTTTTATTAAAAGTCCAATTTTAGTAAATCCAATGAGGGATCTAAAAATTCTTATAAAATCTCATGAAGTTTAATGTAATCAACCAACTAATGATTTTGACCAAAGGTGCAAATGATTATGTTCAATTCCATCGCTTAAATACTTTAACTATATTACCCCTTCAACTCCACCACAATCACTTTAATCGCCTGCGACGTCACGTTCTCGTCGGTGTGCAGTTCATTGGGGAGATCTTTCGACAGGTAATAAGCTTTGTCTTTTTCAAGCTTGAAATAATGGGTTTTGCCTTTGTCGTTGGTGATTTTGAGCACGCCATGGGTCAGTGCCACCAGCACGCGGTTGTGGTCATGGCGGTGGGGTTTGAGTTGTTGTTGGCTGGATGGGTAGATGGTGGTTTTCCAGACGTTGACTTGGTTGTTGGAAAATTGTTCGGTGCGGCGCGTCGTTGACGCGCCGGCTTGGGTGATGCAAAGTGCAGTGGCAAGCAATAAATAAAAGTATTTCATGGTTATAACCAATACACGAAGACGAACAAGAACAACCATACCACGTCGACAAAGTGCCAATACCAAGCCACGGCTTCAAAGGCAAAATGGCGTTCTGGGGTAAAATGGCCACGGAGGGAGCGCACTAAAATGACAATCAACATGATGGTGCCGATGGTGACGTGCAAGCCGTGAAAGCCGGTCAACATGAAGAAGGTGGTGCCGTAAATACCAGCATCCAAGGTTAAATTCATTTCCGTGTAAGCATCGTAATATTCATGGGCTTGCAAACACAGGAAAAATATACCGAGCACGATGGTTAAAAATAAACCCATATCCAATTGCCGGCGTTTGTTGAGTTTTAAGGCCCAATGCGCCCAGGTGATGGTCACACCGGAGGTCAGCAGGGTCACGGTGTTGATGGCGGCCAAACCCCAGGCCCCCATGCCTTCATTTGCGCCCACGAAAATTTGATTGTTTGGGTTATTAATGACAGGCCATACGGCTTTGAAATCGGGCCATAACGTGATGTGGGTGATCGGGTGTATTTCCCCACCCATCAAGGGGATGGTGAAATAACGGGAATAAAACAAAGCACCAAAAAAAGCCCCGAAAAAACAGACTTCTGAGAAGATGAACCAACACATGCCCCACCGAAACGAGCGATCGACCTGCATGTCATAGATGCCCTTCTGGTTTTCATAAATAACTTGGCCAAACCAGCCAAACATCATAAAAATCAAAATAAACAAACCCAACGTAAAAATATACGGACCATACCAGTCGCTGTGCAACCAAGAAGCGGCTCCCACCAACGTGGTGGTTAAACCAATCGAGCCCGTTAATGGCCAATGGCTGGGTTTGGGAATGTAATATGTACCATGCGCGCCCATGGAAATTCTCCTTGTTAAGACGTGAGGTGCAGCTAAATCACCTGTCTGTCACATCAAATAATGTATAAGCCAAGGTAATTGTTTTTACATTGGCCGGTAAATCACTGTCTAAATGAAAAAGCAATGGCATGTCCATTGCTTCATGACCGTTGAGCGTTTGTTGGGTAAAACAAAAGCATTCGGTTTTTTTTAAATATTTGGCAGCAATGCCCGGCGTTACACTGGGAATTGCTTGCACCGTCATCGAGTGGTCCGTTTTGTTTTCGGCATAAAAAGCAAGTTTCGCAATTTCACCCGGGTGTACTTTTAATTTGTGCACTTTGGGGTAAAACGCCCATGGCACCCCACTGTTGTTGGTGGCCACGAATTCCACATTTATTTCACGATCCATCACCACCGTAGCATGCTTGGCGTCGTATTTTGCTGCTTCAAGATTAACTTTGCCATTGATGCCCAACGTTTTGCATAAACTGTTGTAGATGGGCACCAAAGCAAATCCAAAAGCAAACATGCCAAGAACAAGAACCACTAGGGTTACCACCAAACGGGTATGTCGCTTTACAACCATACGGTTCTCAGTGGACAACAGGTGGCGTTACAAAACTATGGTATGGCGGTGGCGATGACAATGTCCACTCCAAACCATGCGCCCCGTCCCAAACTTGATTGCTTACTGCTCGGCCGTGACGCGTCGTACGAATCACATTGTATAAAAATAACAATTGTGAAAAACCAAAAATAAACGCACCAATCGACGAAATCATATTAAAATTCGTAAATTGCAACGCATAGTCCGGTATACGACGAGGCATGCCCGCTAAACCTAAGAAGTGCATGGGGAAAAACGCAATGTTGACCGAAATGACGGACAACCAAAAATGCAATTTGCCTAGACGCTCGTTGTACATATGGCCGGTCCATTTTGGCAACCAGTAATAGGTTGCGGAAAACAAAGCAAAGATCACACCAGGCACTAACACGTAATGGAAATGGCCCACCACAAAATAAGTGTCTTGGTATTGGTAGTCAGCCGGCACCAGGGCGAGCATTAAACCCGTGAAGCCACCGATGGTGAATAAAAACACAAAGGCTATCGAAAAAAGCATGGGGGTTTCAAAGGTCATGGCCCCTTTAAACATGGTGCTGACCCAGTTGAATACTTTGATACCGGTAGGGACCGCAATCAACATGGTGGTGTACATGAAAAACAATTCTGCTCCCAACGGCACGCCGGTAGTGAACATGTGATGCACCCAAACGATGAAGGACAGCAAAGCAATACTGACCGTCGCATACACCATAAAATGGTAACCAAATAAGGGCTTGCGGCTAAACGTGGGAATCACTTCCGAAACCACGCCAAAAGCCGGCAATACCAATACATACACTTCTGGGTGACCAAAAAACCAGAAAATATGTTGGAATAATACCGGATCACCACCGCCTGCTGCCTCGAAGAAACTGGTGCCAAAATGACGATCGGCCAGCATCATGGTCACGGCTCCGGCTAACACTGGCATGATGGCGATCAATAAAAATGCGGTGATCAACCAGGTCCAGACGAACATGGGCATTTTCATCAAAGTCATGCCAGGTGCACGCAAGTTTAAAATAGTGGCAATGATGTTAATGGAGCCCATGATGGACGACAAACCCATCATGTGAATGGAAAAAATCATGAAATCGGTGCTAGGCGGTGCGTACTTTGTGGACAGCGGTGCATACATGGTCCAACCAAAATTGGGGCCACCGCCGGCGTGGAACATGGTGGAACCCAACAGCACAAAGGCAAAAGGCAACAACCAAAAACTCCAGTTGTTTAAACGCGGAAGCGCCATGTCCGGGGCACCAATCATCATGGGTATCTGCCAGTTGGCCATGCCTGTGAACGCGGGCATCACCACACCAAACAACATGATTAAGCCATGCAACGTGGTCATTTGATTGAAAAAATTGGGATCAACAAAACGATGGCCAGGTTGGAACAATTCCGCACGAATCACCA
This sequence comes from uncultured Legionellaceae bacterium, assembly GCA_964525945.1. Lineage (GTDB taxonomy): Bacteria > Pseudomonadota > Gammaproteobacteria > Legionellales > Legionellaceae > CAZGKX01. The sequence continues at coordinate 27,695 of CAZGKX010000010.1, read as the reverse complement.
ATGCCATGGAACCGGCAATAAAGAAACTCGCCATTGCCAACCAGAGATAAAGGGTACCAATGTCTTTGTGGTTGGTGGTAAACACCCAGCGTTTCAGAAACCCGATGACGCCTCGACCTTGTTCTGGGCCATGTTCTTCATGACCACTCTCTTGCGCTACTGCGTAACTCATTGCAAACCTCCAGCTTGAGCTTTTTTAACCATTGTCGGCTTTTGAATGGCGCCTAAACGAACCTTTGCAACATCCGCTGCTTGAATTTCATCATCGGTGTTGTTTTCCCAAGCATTGCGTTCATACGTCACAATTGCCGCAATTTCTTCGTCGGTGAGTTGCGTTTGATACGGCTGCATGGCCGTACCCGGAATGCCATTTAATATCAGGGCAATATGCCTAGAAATAGGTTTGCCAACTGCAACGGAACTGCCTTTTAAGGCCGGGAACATTGGGGGTATTCCTCGTCCATCAGTGCGATGGCAGGCAGAACACATGACTTCATATTTTTGCTTGCCCAAAGACATCAATTCTTTGCGGGTTAGCGTTTTTTGAACAACGGGATTATCCGCCGTGTTGGCGTATTCGTCTTCCACTTTCACTTGGCTTGCCACCCATTGATTAAACTCATCTTCGCTCACTGCTTGCACCACGATCGGCATAAAGCCATGGTTCACACCACAAAGTTCCGCACACTGGCCACGGTAAATACCGGGTTTTTCAATGCGGGCCCATGCTTCATGCATGAAACCGGGAATGGCATCGCGCTTAATGCCTAATTCTGGCACCCACCAAG
>CAZGKX010000010.1:23925-26897 GCA_964525945.1 uncultured Legionellaceae bacterium | reverse complement strand
CCAAGAGTGCACCACGTCATTGGATGTGACCACAAATCGAATTTTCTTGTTAATGGGCACAACCACGGGTTTGTCGACTTCTAATAAGTAGAAGGGGCCTTTGGCTTCACGATTGAATATTTGCGCGTACGGGGTTGATAAATTGCTAAAATAACTAATGCCCTGATCAAGGTATTGGTATTGCCATTTCCATTGATGGCCCACGACTTTAATGGTCACATCCGAATTGCTGCTGTCTTCCAAATTGATCAACACTTTCGTGGCAGGAAACGCCAAGCCCACCAATATTAAAAAAGGTATGATTGACCAAATAATTTCCAAACGGGTGTTGTCATGGAATTTAGCAGGCGTATAACCTTTGGATAAACGATGATGCAGCAATGAATAAAACATCACCCCAAAAACAACCACGCCAATAACAGCACAAACAACCATTGCAATCATATGCAGATCGTACATATCTTTGCTGAGAGGGGTCACCCCTCGAAACATGTTCATCTGCCAATTATCAACCGCAGCTAACACCGTGGATGGCATGATCACTAACGTACCAAGCAAGCCGATAATTTTACAGATGTTTAACCTATTTAGCATCCTCGTCCCTCATCTCGTCAAATAACCATGAACGATAAACCGGGCATTTTATACCTCGGAGGTCATAACGCGCAAGTCAATCTTTCCATCGCACAACCAACAACCTAAATGGTTGTATTTTAATTAAATTGACAACATTTTTTTTTTAGTTACTATGGCATAAATAGCATTTAAGTGGGTATGGTTAAAACCATGGTCTGAGAGTGAACTCGGATCAAATTACAAAATGGACGATAGTGGCCTATGAAAATAAGCATGCAGTTACTACCAGCAGCTCTCCTCATCATCGAAACAGCCTGCGCATCTTCCTGTTGGGCAAATATCCAAAAACCGGGGCTAAAAATCAGTGGCTACGGTGGATTCAACTCCACCAAAATTACGCCTGGCTCACTGCATATGTTCGGTGAAACCGATACCTTGAATCCGAACCACAACAACAATGATCAAAACAATGCGACGTGGGGCGTTGGTGCTGCCTATCGCTTCATGCCACCTCGTGCACCTAGTATTATGCATGATATCTCAGCAGGTCTAGATTTTCTTTATTTTGAAACGACGCAACACGGACGAACATGGCAATTTGAACGGGCAGCCTATGACAATTATGCCTACACATTACCCATTAGCAGCTCAAGGTTGATGGTCGATAGTGAATTGACCTTTAATCCGCTGTACAACTATTTTTTTCCTTTTCTCCAAGCGGGAATAGGTTTTGCTAGAAATTCTGCGAGTTATCATGACAAAGTGTTGCTGTCCAACTACACAGGCAGTGTGAACATAAGCAGCAATAGCCAATACCAATTTGCTTATACTTTAGGTGCTGGACTTAAAATGTTATTACCACAAAATTTTGAATTATCTGTGCGTTACTTATACACTGATTTGGGCCAAGCAATCACCTCCTCGTCAGCCAACGTCTCATTATTAAACCCTCTTAAAATTCGATTGACCACCCAAACAGGGTTGGTGGGGTTAACGTATTTGTTTTAATTTTTGATCAAAAGGATATTGTTATGAAAAACGTCTATGCACGGCTGATGTTGGGTGCGCTTATGCTGGGGCACTTCCTTACAGCGGCAGCAACCGCACCCGCTTTCACTGTAACCCAAACCACGCCGGTTATTCAAAATATGGTGGCAGGTAGCTCTCAGCAATTGGTTTATACCATCTCTGCCAAACCGTTACCGCCTGCCAATAATCCGGTATTTATAGGCTGTACATTGACCTTCAGTAACCCAGCGGACGTCACCGCCCCTACATTTACCGTTGCCAATGGCTGTGCTTCCTCATCAGGCGTGGCTTTAAGTACAGCAACAGGGCCCATTACTGTTAACGTAATTTTGCAAGCATCAGCAAATGCTCAAGGGAAAAAAGTAAAAGGGACGCTGATTTTTGCACAGTTGCATGGTCGAACCGCTTATCAGAAAATATTAGATATACCTATTTCAATACCAAGCACACCGAACAGGCGTATAACCTTTAATAACTATTGCCCTTTTCCCGTTTGGTTTGCCATTTCATCAGGCTCGATACCTTCCAAAACTACGGGCACCATTGCTTGCAACACAAATGCGGATTGTGCTTTTTCGGCGTATTCAACCTGTAACAAAGGTTTTTGCGGTGGCGGCGCATGCCAAACTGACAATGATTGTGCTGTTAATTACAATCCGAACCCTAGCCCCCCAGCCAATTCACCTCCCGTATGTAACAATGGGCAATGCGCATATTGTTCACAAGATAGCGATTGTGTCGCCGGCGGAACAGGAGCTGCTTGTAATAAAAGCAACTACATGTGTTACTGGAAAACGCCCACACCTAAAGATGCCCAAACCAACAACTACAAGTTAACTGCTTATGATGGTGTTAAACCAGCAACTGATTACATAGATCTAATCAATTCAGCTGAAAAAGATGGTTATTCGTTGTTGTGGAGCGGTGGCTTTGCCGGTCGAACCGGATGTGGTACAACCGTCCCATATACGTCAACCAATAGTTGCATCACTGCTGGTTGTAACACCACGGGCAAAGGGGATGGCAAAGGCGATTGTAATTTAGGGGAAGGCTTTGCCGCGCCCAGTACTCAATCTGAGATAACCCTGGTTGGTCTTACGCCAGATACCTACGATGTGACGGTTATCAATGGTACCAACGTGCCAATGTCCATGTACCCTAACAACACCGCTTCACCCGAAAAATACAACAACCCTTATAATTGTGGCAACGCGGGTGGCGCGACCCCACCAACCCTGAGCCCCCCAACGACAGCAACAACTCTTGGAGGTTGCGGTTGGACCTTTGCACCACCAAACGTAGCCTATCGCTGGGTGAACAACGATGCAACCCAAAATGTCCAATGCTCTACCGACACCGATTGTTTG
>CAZGKX010000010.1:0-23915 GCA_964525945.1 uncultured Legionellaceae bacterium | reverse complement strand
GGCAGTACAACCAATTATCGTTGCGGTTTAACGTCAAATGCGGTTGGGACTACACCAGGCAGCGGATCTGCGCAGACGCTTTGCGGCACACCGCTTGGGTACTGGAATCAAAACCAGATCTGCGCGGCCAACCCAACTTATAACCCAAGCGGCGGTGTCGTTAATTGCACGGCAACAGGCTATAACAATGGTCAAAATACATTGATCAATTTGCTTGCTTGCACAGGGGCCGCAGCAGCCAGTTGTTACACCACAGGTGCGCCCAATTCTTGTGGTGGCTGCACGAATTGGAAAATGTTAACCCAAGGTTCAGTTCCCACGGATCCAAATTATGTTACACCGTGTACATCCCCTAATTCGGATTGGGTGAATAATGTGTTACAAGATTTGACTTGGATGAAACAAGCATGCCCTTCTGCTTATGTTTACCCCTATGACGACAAAGCCTCCACCTTCACTTGTCCGCAAAATGGTGGTCAAAGTGCGGTGAATTACACGATTGATTTCTGCCCAGGTAGAAAAACAGGGGGAATTCCAGCCAGTTAAGCGGTCGCCGTTAACCACACGGGCAGCAATAGAGTTTTAATGTACAGGGCTTTTTGATATACTTCGCTGCAAACTGCCCTTAAATTGAGCTAATATGCCCGTGTATTTCAAAGGCCTGATGCTAGGCCTCTCCCTCATCATGGCACTCGGCCCCCAAAATGTATTCTTAATCCGCCAAGGCGCAATGCGTCAACATGCGATGCTTTCCGCCATCATCTGCTTTATGTCTGATCTCATTTTGATTACAGCGAGCGTTACAGGTGTTCATCAACTGCTGAAATTCCACCCCGGCGTGCAGATCTGGCTCATAGGATTAGGGAGTGCTTTTTTGGCTTATTATGGCCTCAAAACCTTGAAACAAGCGTTTAGTACCGCACCTTCTTTGCAAAAAGAACAGCAAAGCGCAACAAGCCGATTGCAAATTATTGTGCTGGCGCTAGGCTTTAGCCTTCTAAATCCCCATGCCATTATTGATTCTCTGGTATTGATCGGTGGAGGCAGCGCTCATTTTCCTGACCACCGTCAGGCATTTTTATTGGGCGTGCTCACATCCAGCCTGTTGTGGTTTTCTACCTTGACGGCAACAGCTCATTATTTTTCAGAACGGCTTATTCAGCCTAAAATTTGGCGTCGTGTGGAGTTTTTTAGTGGAGTATTGATGATTTATTTAAGCGTAAAACTAATTTGGCATTAAGAATAGAAAGGGTTAATCAGTGTGTCGCCAATTAACCCAGTGGAATGACACATAGCAAGTCCAACCTCGCACTGTCACTATCTCATATTAAATGCCGGTTGTCAAGAATATTACCATATTGCTAGGAAACTTAAGATATCGCCTCTTTTCCGTTCGCTTTCTAAAAAGACAATTTGATTTTTTTATATTTGCCTGGGTTCTTTTGAATTTTTTAAGTGGATTTCTGAAAGCAATAACATTGCAAGTTATAGCCTCTGAGGTATAAAATGCCGGGCTTGACCATTGTATATGATCAACTGGGCATTAAAATTTAAGGAGGGAGCGTGGGCTCTTTGTTAAAAAACAACACCATATTATCCTGTCTTTTCGCAACATTATTGGCTGTTTTCAGCACCACCAATGCTGCCGAAACGACCTCACCACGTGCCGAGACACTGGTGGATGGCTACTATCCTGAGTACCCACAAACCTCACCTGCCAGCAGCACAGATCAAGAAGCGCAGATTAAGCGAGGGGAGTATTTGGCAAAAATGGGCGATTGCATCAGTTGCCACACCAACGTCAAAGCGAAAACACCGGCTTATGCGGGCGGCCTGGCCATTAAAACCCCTTTTGGCACCTTTTACACACCGAATATTACCCCTGATAAAGAAACAGGCATTGGCCAGTGGACAGAAGAAGATTTTATAACCGCTTTAAAGAAAGGCATTGATCCGCACGGTCGCAACTATTTCCCCGTTTTCCCTTTTGTATATTTTGCAAAAATCACGGATGACGATGCACGTGACATGTACGCTTATTTCATGCATTTACCCCCTGTCAAGTTGCAAAACCGTGACCTTCCTTTTCCATTCAATGTACCCGGTTCTCGTTTGTCATTATGGGGTTGGAAAATGCTATTCTTCTATCCAACGTTTGGAGAGTTCGAATACGACCAGAACCAATCCAGCCAATGGAACCGTGGCAAATACATCGTCGATGGTTTAGGGCATTGCAGCATGTGCCATACACCACTCAATGCTTTAGGCTCGCCAAAAGAACGTTTTTATCTAACCGGCGGATTCATTGACGGCTATTGGGCACCTAACATCACCAAATATGGATTAGAAACCGCCAATCATTACCAAGTTGCAGAGGTTTTCAGTTCCGGAAAATTGTTGAATCGCGCAGGTCCGGTTGCCGGCCCTATGGCGGAAGTGAATCACAACAGTTTGACTTACTTGACGTCTGAAGATCAATTGGCCATCGCAACTTATTTGAAAACAGTGGTGAGTGAAGAACCATTAGGTTTGCCCGCATCAGACGAACAACCCACTTTAAAACGGGGTAAGCAAGTCTATGTGAAGGCCTGTATTATTTGCCATCAAAACGGCGAAATGGGTGCACCACAAATTGGCAACGGTTCCAGCTGGTATGCCCGGTTGAAAGACAATGGTTTAACAGGTTTGTACCGCCATGCCATCAATGGTTATAACAGCATGCCCATTAAAGGCGCTTGCGTTACGTGTTCGGATAACGATGTTATTGCAGCTGCCGATTACTTGCTTAACAAGTCGTTGTCACGGTCACAATGGCGTGATCTGAGTGCAGGTGGCACCAAAAAATTCCCAGCGAATGGTAAAAACATTTATGAAGAAAATTGCAGCGTTTGCCACACTGAAGGAAAATTAGGTGCGCCGAAACTGGGGGACAAAACAGCCTGGAGCCCGTTGATTGCTAAAAACATCGACGTGTTGGTGGAAAATGTGGTGAAGGGTAAGAATCACCCGACCAATGGTGACTGCAAGCTTTGCACCACAGGTGAAATAATGGATGCGGTAAAATACATCGTTAGCCAATCCAAAACCGAGGGCAATTACTCACTTTGGTAGGCACCTAGTAGGTTGGGTCAAGTCATTCCGTTGGCACGAGCTCCCTGATCCCGCGAACAACTCGCGGGATCAGGGAGCAGGGACAAAGCGTTAAGGCAGCGCTATTAGGCCAAGATGCAACCTACCAAATCAATAATCCATGGGACTTTGGAATACATTATGTTTTATGGCAACACCCAGCAAGACACTCGGCGGTTGTTTTTCACGAGCTGGGAAAAATACCGCAACAACGCAGCGTTGACCCCCTTGGAACAACAACTGGTTGATGTCATTTGCTTGCATCCCGAATACCACGCCTTGCTTGAATCAAGCTCGACCATGCACCAATCGTATTTCCCTGAATTGGGGCAAACCAACCCTTTTCTGCACATGGGTTTGCATTTAGCCATTCGCGATCAAGTGACCACCGACCGCCCTGCTGGTATAGCGCAAATTTATCAGCAGCTTCTCAAAAAATACCATGACACAGCAACTGTCGAGCATCTCATGATGGACCATTTGGCCGAGTGTTTGTGGCAAGCGCAACGCGACCAATGTGCCCCAAATGAAATCGCTTATTTGTCCGCTTGCCAAAAACTATCGAATTGATCCCCTGCCATTTCAAAGCCCACCTTGGCGCGCAAATTTATGGGGCGCAGTTGAGGTTTCATCCTCAGTATTTTTTCGTTTTACGGTGATTGTGGCTTTAGCAGCTTGCAGCTGACGCGCATAATAATCAGGACGTTGCTGTTTCAGTAAATAAAGATGACGAAGTCGTATTTGAAAAGCAAGATCCGGCTCATTGTTGTCCCACCATCCATGGCTGTTGGAACGGCTTTTTAAATCACAATAAATGTTTTCGATCATATAAGCCCCGCAACTGACTGCATCTTTTTGCTGCAAGGAATAAGGCAACGATCGTAGGGTAGGCGTCGCCGCAAAAAGTGCTGTAACCGCCGCATTAACAACGGGCATAACCTGCTGTTGACGAGCAGCGTTAGGTAGACTGTCATAGTACGTTATAATAGGGACTTGGCTTTCCGATACATGAATCCGAACGGCCACCCAATGGTGTTGACGATGGATGGGCAGAATAATGTCTTGCTCAAGAAGGTTTGATTCTTGATGAGCTAGATAATGACTTAATGCCGTGGTAATGGCGTTGCTCTGGAGATCCAAAGCTAAATCATCGCTTAAAGTTACAGCCCCTAAAAGTATAAGCGTGGGCTCTTGAAAGCTATTTATACGTATTCGTAAAATCGCCTCAACATCTTCTGTTGTGTATTCTGCGCTCAAATCAGGACGTTGCCGCATTGTCATCAATGATCCATTGCTGTCAAAAAGTGCAGGTAATATCGGTGCCGCAACCGCAGGGAAAAAAGAGCTTGAAGTCGTGATGTTAACGTGTTCAATGGCGTTGGCGCGGAGCACATCCACTTGCAAGGGAGCCGCGGCAACACGAAAAAACGAGGTTGAGTTAACCGCATCGCGGGGTAAACCTGTTCGCTGTAGGCGACTGGTCTTACGCACCAGCTCTCTACTTGTATCGACATTCGTGCTCGCCAAGGGGGGAGTCGCTACCCTGGTTTGCGGCCGTAATCGAAAACGATCTTCTTCATAATCCACCAAAACGGGACTATTGGCGGCCAAACGTCTTTGCTCTGCAAGCAAACGTGTGACAACTTTATGATGGTTCGTTTTGGTATGGAAATCGATAGCCCGTTGTAAAAATTGATTTTGAAAATCAGCGATTACCCGTTGGTTACCCGTTTCGGTAAGGCGTCGCACTGACAGTGCATCAACGATTTGCAACAATGCCGTGTGATCTCGGTAAAGCTCCAAATTTAACAAACTAGTAATCATTTGACCAATATGTCGAGGAGAAAGATGAATTAGAATAGGGTGCAACGCTTTGTCTATGGCCAATTGATAACGTTCGTGGTGACTGCAAGCACGTAACAAACGATCAAAATAATCATGTTCTGCTTGAGCAATCAGTATCTTTAACGCTTCTGCAGGGGTTTGTAATAAAAAATGGCGAGTGATGGCGTTTGCCGCTGTTTGTTGCTCGTCTTGTTCATTGGGTGCATTTACATCCCGCAATCGAATAACATCATTAAAGAGTGGTTGACGTGCTGAGGAAACAAGCGCTTTAGATATAGGTGGTTTAACACCCAATAGCCTCTCCAATTGCCGCAAATTTTTATCAGCAATGGCTTTAAAGACCTCATTTTCATAAGCGACGGTCCAAATTTGAGGCCGCTGCGGCACAGGCCTTACCGCATTTTTTTTGGGAATCCGAGCACTTGTCGCAAGAACTCCAGGTGGTGCTGCCACGGGTCTTGGTCTTGATTCCATCTCCAAAGACGATGCAGCAGGAATAATTTCGTCTAAAACAACAGGCTCTGGATTTAATCGCACACTCTTATTTAATGCGTTTTGCCAATCAGGTACGCTGCTTAAATCAGCAATAATATGCTTTATTTTTTCTTGTAAGCTCACCGAGAGGTTGGTGAAAGGGATATTGATATGCTGCAAAGTACGATGAAAATTCTGATCCAGAATCGTATGATGGGCTTTGAATGCGGCTAAACATTCCAGCAAAGTAATGGCGTCGCCGAGCGACAGATAGCTTACTGATGGGATGTTGTCGAACAATTGATTGATGGTGGAAGCATAGGAAGAATCAACAGCCCTATGGCCCATCAATGCCGTGAAAGCAAACAAGGCTTTTTTTACCTCGCTTATGGTCATGGGACAAAGAATTAACTTGTTTAAACAGAACCTCAATGTCTCAGACATCTGTTGGGTGAACACAACGTCATTGGGCCACACCCATTTACCCGCATTTTTTAAATGGGCCGCAACGTACAAACTTTCACACACGGCTTCGGTATTCATTTGCAACGTGCGGGAGATTATTATTTCGACATCACGTGCTTCAAACTCCCCGGTTAATCGGTCCTCCATGGCCAATTGCCCCAAACTACGTAAGAACAATACCAGAGACAATTCAGTAAATTGCTCTTCATATTGCCCAAATTCCTTTAAGAAAAATGCAACCATATGACCATCAAGTGAGCCGTCCAAGTGTTTTTCTAGGGCTAAATCGGCAATGCCCTGAAAGAGAATGGACGTTTTTTTCGGATGGAAAGGTTGGTGTTGTATTGATTGCAACACTGCATGAACAAACCCAACAGGGAAGAGCCCCTTTAAATTATTTGCCTTTGCTAAATACCCAAGTGCTTGTAAAATATTGCTAAATTCTTCCGGATCGTTGTTCTCTTGCAATAAAAATTGACCTAGCCATTGTTGCGCAGAATACGCGTCTAAATAACCCTCTAATTGACCAGAATGCGCAACCAAACCTAACCCATGCAAATAGATGCTGCAATGTTTAAGCTCCGCTTTCGGGCAAGCCAACATCTGAGAGAGTAAAAGATCAGACACAGTCACCGTTCCGTTTAACTGATTGTAATGAGCCAATAACCCTACGCCATAACCAATCATAGCAAGGGTGCGAGATTCCATTGATGGCAAGTGCATAAGTTTTTGCAAAATCGCCGTTAATTGACCCGCCTCCATGTTGCCTGTCCATTTACCAGCTTGCGCTAAAAGACCAAGGCCATGAATGACCATAGCTACCTGACCAGTACTTAGCTCGGGCGAGGCAATAAATCCATCGAGGAGTTGTTGAACATTGGTGTTTGTTAATGCATGCGTTAATAAACCCGCTTGGGCTAATTTTCCAAACCCTGAGAAAAACATGGCGATATTTTGAGGCAACGATTCACCGTCGGCTTTTATGATCGGTACAAACACATTCATGTCCATTGCAATATTTTGGGTTAATTTTTTTGCAGCGGCTAAATTGCCCAAGCCAAAAGCGATCATACTCACACTGCGTGCGGATGAGTCTGATTTTAAAGGTAAATTTGTTAATGTTGCATGGATGGCGCTGCTATCAACTGCAGCACTCATGTGACCATTGCTGGCCAGATAACCAAGACCATGCATCATGGCGGCGGGGTTACGTGCAGTCGTATGGGTTGAAAATACCACATGCTTGTAAAGCGATTCTATAAGACCCGTTTTTAAAACACCGGAAATATTTTTTGCTTCAACCAAATGACCAAGGTATAAAAGACAATTGCTGGTTGTTTGAGGACTTAAATTGGGGGTTAACAACAGCCGTTCAAGGCAAGGCTCAATCACGGCGACGTCGATAGGGGTCGCTAATTTATTAGCTTCAGATAATAAATGCAAGCCTTGCAATATGCTCGACAAGTAAATAGTGTTGTAATTTTTTTCACTTAAATTTTGGACGCGCTTGAGGAATGCTATAAGAGTGGTTGTTGGCAATGGTGAGGAGAGGTAGGGCGCCAAAAATCCTAGGCTCAATATCGCCATGCCAATCGATTGCGCGTCAACTTGTGAAAATTGCAATAACTCTTCTAAAAGAAAAACAGCATCGTACTCAATTGAACCAATTAATTTCTTTTCAGTGTTTATATGCACCAAACCATTTAAAATGGCACTCACATCCCTCGATCGTAGGCCCATGCAATCCAATGCTTTGATAATCACCGGTTGTAAAACCGTGGTATGTAACGCATCAGAAATTTTATCAGTGCTTGCAAGCTCCTTCAATCCGGTGAACAAGGTGGCCGCTATTTGGGCTGTAAAATCCCGAGCGCTGGTGATTTGTAGAACCAATTTTTCCAAGCTTTGGGCGGGCAACGGGTATCTGGAGTGACCGGCAAGTTTGCCGCAATTATAGATAATATATGCCATAATATAGGCTGGCTTCTGCAGCGATCGTTGCCACCGATTAAATTCAACTTCATTTTCGGGTTTTAAAAGTTCGATCAATTCAACAAAAGCTTGGTTGATTCCATTGACATTGTTTTTTTGGCTCAGGGCTAAATGGCGCAACGTATCGTGAATATAAGGCATATTATAATGTTGGTGGATTGTTTGGACAAAATTATATCACAAAGAACAAATAATGGGAATATTTTTGTCGCATTGCTGAACAACAGTGACCCATAGCTGCCCTAAAAATTCTTACAAACCCACCCACAGAGTCCATTCAGTAAAATAAAATCTTGACGACTGTTGCATAATAAATTATACAATTACCCGATGTGGACACCGTTTAATAAATTGGCGGGGTATTTAGGGAGAAATGAATGAAAAGAGTAGTGGTGTTGCTTTCATTATGGTTAAGCGCTTCAATCCTGGGTTACGCAGATAATGCCCCAACCCCACAGCAACCCGTTGCCAACCCCAATTCCACGTTGACCGAGGATAGCAGCAACAATAGCCAAGACACCTCAAATTCGCAGCCAATTGTCGACGAGAATGACAACAGTGGCAGTGGCGATGACCCAGACACGTTGGCCGATCCAGATCCCGAGGCAGGTGATGATGGCATAGATTCTGCCAATCCCAGCAATACACCGGTCGATCCTTCATAAAATAGATTGGGCGAACAGCAATAATCGGTTACTATAAATCATGTCTATTTCGATAAGTTTGTAATGACGAAGCAGGAAAACACCACGCATTTCGGTTTTCAATCCGTTGCCTGGGATGAAAAACAAAAAAAAGTGGGCGCCGTCTTTCATTCCGTGGCTAAAAACTACGATCTGATGAACGACTTGATGTCGGCTGGTATTCATCGTTTATGGAAATATTTTACCGTGGCGCTGAGTCATGTGCGTCCCGGGCAATCCGCGCTGGATTTAGCCGGTGGCAGTGGCGATCTAACACGGTTATTGTGTAAAAAAGTTGGCCCGCAAGGGCAGGTGATTTTGGCGGATATCAATGCAGCAATGCTGGATGTAGGCCGTGAGCGGTTGTTCAATGAAGGCCTCCATTCCAATCTGGATTACGTGCAAGCCAATGCCGAAAGCTTGCCATTTGCAGACAATACCTTTCACTGCATCACCATGGCGTTTGGATTGCGAAATGTGACCAACAAATCGGCGGCCTTGCGCTCGATATTTCGCGTTTGTAAACCAGGTGGTAAAATCATGATTTTGGAGTTTTCAACCCCTACATTACCGGGATTAAAACCTGTTTATGATTGGTATTCATTTAATGTATTGCCTAAAATAGGCCAATTGTTTGCCGGAGATGCAACAAGTTATCAATACCTTGCTGAATCCATACGCATGCACCCCGCTCAAGATGAATTAAAAACAATGATAGAAGACGCAGGGTTTGAAGATTGCCATTATCATAATTTAAGCGGTGGCATTGTTGCTTTGCATATCGCTCACAAATACTGAGACAACCTTTATTATGATTAAAAAATATTCTTTATTAGCCCTCCAAAAAGCGATCAACCATGCTTTGGCTTTGGATGAATCCATGCCCGATAAAATCAAGGCGCTGCATGGTAAAGTATTAGAAGTCATCATTACCCCATTAAATGTGCATTTTTTCATTCGTTTTGCCGAACATGAATTGTTGTTGCTCGCTGATTACGAGGAACAACCGGACACCATTATTCATAGCAGCCCTCTCGGTTTGATTCGGTTGAGTTTGTTGCCCGCCTCCAAAGTTCGATCTTTGTTTAATGATAAGATTCGTTTATCTGGAGATATCGAGTTAGGGCAGAGGGTAAAGCAATTATTTGATGACATTGATATTGATTGGGAGGGCCATTTAGCTCACATAACCGGCGATGTTGTGGCCCATCAAATTGGCTCTTTATTTCGCCAAGGCCGAGCCTTTAAACGACAAATCAGCTCCTCGATTCGACAAAATGTCACTGAATATTTACACGAAGAAATACGTGCTTTCCCACCCAAAGAAGAAATCCATGATTTTTTCAATGATATTGATGAGTTGTCCTTGCGTGCAGAACGTTTAGCCGCTCACGTCAATCAGTTGTTGGCTCGCTATGAAACGATCTAGACAACTGTTTCGCTTGTTGTACATCAATTATGTTTTGGCTAAAAATGGCTTGGATCAAGTTATTGTGTCCATTCGCTTGTTTTCATTTTTTCGTTTTGTTGTTTATTTTAACCCTTGGAATTGGTTACGCCGTAACAAATTACCGCGCGGCGCCGCTTTACGAAAAACCCTGGAAGAGTTAGGCCCCATCTTTGTTAAATTTGGACAAGCCCTTTCCACACGCCCTGATGTTTTGCCACCCGATATTGCCGTTGAACTGTGCAAATTACAAGACAATGTTGCCCCCTTTCCCAGCGAGCAGGCTTTGGCAATTATTCATAAAACATTTGGTCGTTCAGCACATGAAGTGTTTGAATATTTTGATCCGCAGCCATTGGCGTCCGCCTCTATCGCCCAAGTTCATGCGGCCACACTGAAAACAGGCGAAGACGTTGTGGTTAAAATCATACGACCCAACATGAAAAAAATTATCGAGCAAGATTTAAGCATCATGCGTGCCATTGCCAATTTAGCCGATCGGTATTGGCCCGATAGTAAATTATTTAAACCCAAAGAAATTGTTGAAGAATTTGAACGTAGCTTGATCAACGAGCTAGATTTACGCCACGAAGCCGCTAATGGCGCGCAACTAAGGCGAAATTTCAGTCATTCACCGTTGCTCTATATCCCTGAAATATATTGGGATTATTCCACAACCAATGTCATGGTCATGGAGCGTATTTATGGCATCCCCGTGAATGATATTCAGCAATTAAAAACCACCAACATCAACATGAAAAAATTAGCGGAACGGGGATTGGAGATTTTTTTCACCCAAGTGTTTCGCGATTGTTTTTTTCATGCAGACATGCATGCTGGCAATATTTTTGTAGCCACCACCAATCCTGATACACCGCAGTACATTTGCATCGATTTTGGGATTATTGGCACCCTGGATGATAACGATAAACGCTATCTGGCTGAAAATTTACTGGCGTTTTTTAACCGTGATTACCGGCGCGTTGCCCAATTGCATGTCGAATCGGGTTGGGTTGCTCGCGACACCCGTGTGGCTGAATTTGAAAGTGCTATTCGCACTGTGTGCGAACCGATTTTTGAGAGGCCTTTAAAAGATATATCGTTTGCTATGATCGTTTTAAGGTTGTTTCAAGTGGCGCGCCGCTTTCAAATGGAAGTTCAACCCCAATTGGTGTTGCTGCAAAAAACATTGTTGGCCATTGAAGGGTTAGGCCGCCAAATATACCCTGATCTTAATTTATGGGCGACCGGCAAACCTTTTTTAGAGAAATGGATCCGGCAACAAATTGGCCCCCGCGCCTTTTTGCGTCATCTACGTGACAATATCCCATTTTTCATGGAACAATTACCCTATATGCCGCGGCTCATAAATGATGTACTATTACTGAGCAAGGAACAAAAAACACATTCTTTTGATGTTATAAAAAAATCCAACCCTGTGGTTAAACGTAAAAAGTGGTACCGCGGTTTTGGGATAGGCGTTTGTGCCGTGATGCTGGTTTTTGGTGGCATCAGTTATTTTGACTGGTTCAATCATGAGAACCTAGTGCGTTTCGCTCTAGCCACAGCCTTCGCAGGCGCCCTACTTGCCGTATGGGCAACCACGAGCTAGCTTGGGCCAATAATTTTAATTAGAGGTGATTTATATGGGATTAAGTGGCATTAGTCCATTATCACTATTGCTCATTTTATGCATTGTGGTGGCGTTATTTGGCACCAACAAACTGAAAAATATGGGCAGTGATTTGGGCGAAGCGGTAAAAAATTTTAGACGAGCACTCAACAGCACGGATGATGAAAAACCATCATGAGCGCGAGCCAGCTTTTAGTCATTGCCTGTATAGCTCTGGTGGTGTTTGGGCCCAAAAAGTTACCGATGTTGGCGACCCACTTGGGCTTATGCCTAAAGCTGCTCAATAAATTCAAGCAGCAAGCGCAAATATTATGGCAACAAATGCTCCTCGAACAACAATTGGAAGAAAATAAAAAAAAGGCCTTAGAAGCGGATAAAACATACGAACAAGACCAAAAGGATAAACGATAAAAGAACCGTAGGGTGGGCAAAGCAAAGCGTGCCCACCAAAGCCATCAACCCAAACGGAACCATTGGCAAAAACGCCTAAATACAAGGGCTAGTCACGGTATCCAGCAGCCTCACGGTGAGCACACGTGGCCTTGCCCACCCTACAGTGGTAGGAATATAAACATTGGAATCTGCTCAACGGGACTGAGCAGACAAATATAATCGCCTGAGAATATAAATAAGTTTATATTCTGAACTTAGGAAAAGTGTATACGGGCATTTGTGGCTTTTGGAGTAGAATAAAATATGAACCATCCAAGCACGGCGAATCAAACCGATGTAATCACTACATCAAAACGCCTCCGATCGATCATTCGCGGTTCAATTGGTAATCTCATCGAATGGTATGACTGGTACGTATACGCCGCCTTTTCGATCTATTTTGCTAAAGCCTTTTTTCCAAGTGGCGATTTAACCGCCCAACTTTTAAATACCTCCGCTATTTTTGCCGTTGGCTTTTTCATGCGTCCTATCGGCGGCTGGCTGATGGGCGCTTACGCTGACCGACACGGCCGTAAAAAAGCCCTTATTGCTTCGGTGCTTATCATGTGCTTTGGATCGTTAATCATTGCCGTTACCCCCAGCTACGAAACCATAGGCATCGCCGCACCCATTTTGCTCATTGTGGCACGCCTGTTGCAAGGTTTGTCCGTGGGTGGTGAGTATGCGACATCGGCCACTTATTTGAGTGAAATGGCCAGCAAAGGCCGCCGTGGCTTTTTTTCGAGCTTTCAATACGTTACATTGATTGCTGGCCAACTGTTTGCTTTGTTGATTTTAATTCTGTTGCAGCAATGCTTTTTGACGTCCAATCAATTGGAAAGTTGGGGATGGCGCATTCCTTTTGTCATCGGCGCCATTTTAGCCCTTGTTGCCCTGCGCTTGCGCCTTGGTATGGATGAAACACCCTCGTTTTCCGCTCAAAAAACAAAAAAGAAAGACAATTTATTCATGACCCTTATGCAATACCCGAAAGAGATCATGATCGTGGTCGGTCTCACCATGGGTGGGACCTTGGCCTTTTACACCTACAGCACTTACATGCAAAAATATTTGATCAACAGTGTCGGCATGAGCAAAGACACAGCCACCCAAATTTCAGCGGCAACCCTGTTCATCTTTATGCTTTTGCAACCGTTCATTGGCGCGCTTTCTGATCGTATCGGCCGTCGTCCATTGCTTATTGCTTTTGGCGTATTAGGCACGCTTTGTACCGTGCCAATTCTAACCATGCTCAGCCACGTTCAAAGCGCCTGGGGGGCCTTTGGGTTGATTATGGCAGCACTCATCATTGTCAGCGGCTACACCTCCATCAATGCCGTCGTAAAAGCAGAACTGTTCCCTGTTGAAATCCGTACATTGGGTGTGGGACTACCCTACGCAATCACTGTTTCAGTGTTTGGTGGTACAGCTGAATACGTTGCATTGTGGTTTAAAAGCATCGGTATGGAAAGCGGCTTTTATTGGTACGTAACGTTTTGCATTGGTTGTTCGTTGTTTGTTTATTTGTTCATGAAGGACACGAAGGAAAATTCGAGATTGGATGGTAAAAGCCCGGCACGTACGGAAACCCCAGCTTCACTATCTATTAACGCCTTAAAAACTGAAGTCTCATCACCTACATTTGCTCAATAAAGGCAAATGTAGGCTTAATTGTTGGGCCAAGGCCCAACCTACACGTCCATTTAAAATCAAAGCAGTATGCTTCGATTAAATTTGAAATCTTTGCTTTGAATATTCATCGAATTGTGCGTCCTACCTGTAGCATCGAAGTAATCGACGGTTCAATGTGTAACACAATTTTTTGATTTGTCTTTGATTTTTTTTACCATGTTATCAAGAAATTCGTCATAACATTGTGCGTTAAAAGCAACAAAAAATTTTTGCTCACGCTCATTCAGCTTTCGATAAATCCAATCCATTATTCCTTGATATTCGCAAGGTATTATTTCTATAATGCCTGATTTTCGCTCACTTTGATAATAACTCTGCATCAAGCCACGAGAGAACTCAGCGTCCAGCAATAATGACGGGATTCCAAACCAAGAAGCCTCGATCACAACAGAGCTGCTATAGGTAACATGCAAATCAACCATTTTTAGGACACTGGGTAAAGGAAGGTCCGTAATCTGTTTGCTGAAATTGAACAAATCGTCAGTGAAATTTAATTGAAAATATCGAAATATTCGTGTCTTTTCTTCTCCACAACATTGGATAGGATGAAGCCGAATGAGCCAGTTTATATCGTTTTTTGTCTTGAGAATACAATCTTTAAGCGCATGAGGAATAATATCTTCAGAAAACAAATGCCGATCGGGAACAGATTCCATGCCCCATTGTAAACTAACAAGAATGGTTGGCTTGGATCGATCAAGAGCCGGAGATTGGTTTTTAAAATAAGCCACTAATGCATCCGTCGGTTTTGGATTCATAAAACGGATAAACCAGGGGTTGCCAATGACGTACGTGACAATGCCTTTTGCATTAGCCCATTTGTTGATAACGTTCGCACTGTCTTGATCCCAACAAAAGTAGCTACTGGGTAATAAATCCTTATGATAAGACTTCAGCCACCGCTCTCCGTACCCAGGATGTTCATCAGCAATGACGCCATGTTGCATATCCGAGACTGAAATTCCAAGATCATGGCCCGCTTTGCATAAATACATTTCGGGTTGGATGGCAATCACTTGTCGCACTTTTGTTTTTTGCAAAATGTTCTTCCAAACATTTACTTCGTATAAATTATTGTGTGTTCCATCACACAAAAACTTTTTTGAGAATAAATAGCGCATATTGTGCATCAACCGCGCGCGGCTAATCGCACCATGAAATTGAGGAAAACCTTTCAGCGAGGAAAATGGGCTTAAAACCGTGAGAGAAGTCAATCCACGAATGTTCAGCTCTTCTTTGATGCTATCTAGCAAATGGCAATATTCTCTGCCCTGATATTTTACGGGACAATTGCCTTCGTGTAGAAGAAACAATACATCCGCCTGATGCAGGTCTCTCCAACTGTCTTTCCACCACAGGTATTTGCAAGCACTTAAGCGAGAGATTTTTTTATTAACATAGTTTAAAACACCTTTCATGGCAATTCACTCACACAACACCCACGGCAAACGCATCTAATTTTTGAACATAAGTACCTGTTCTTTTGGTTCTACCGGAATTCCCGGGGCAGTCTTCCCCGCGAAGGCGGGGATCCATCACTGAAGTGGCATTCAACCAAGGCTGAGATAGATCCCCGCCTTCGCGGGGATGACAAATGAATGAACATACCCCGGGAATTCCGGTAGAACCGTTCTTTTGCGCCACGTCCTGCGCTTTATGCTCTGGATTCCGCGCATAAAGCGCGGAACGTAGGCGTCTTGGTTGTTAATTATACGAGAAAAAAGCATCTATTTTCAAAGATCAATATACTCAGCATTCACGGGTGTATTCGCAGCCACATTCTCTTTTATTGCTTTTCCTAACAGATCTGGCAAGAACTTCGGTGGTAAACCATATCCCGGTCGAACGCTTTTAATTGCATCCTCAGTAATGATATCCCCTTTTTTCATTTCTTTAATGAAATACAAAGATCGACGATATTTGACATGATCTTTCTCACTTGATTTAGGCTCATAATTAACATCGCCAAGTGCTTCCCAAGCTGTTTTAGCCCCTGAAGTCAATAAAGATAACTCGTGCGGCTCAAGTGAAAAACTATCGTCAGGACCTCCTCCATTACGATCCAAGGTAAAATGCTTTTCAATAATCGCAGCACCGAGAGCAACACTTGCAATAGCTGTCGTATTATCCAAAGTATGATCTGATAATCCAATCGTTACACCAAAACGCTCATACATAGCGGGAATAGTTTTTAAATTATAATCACTTGCAGGCGCAGGATATCCACTCACACACCGCAAAATTGCTATATTATGACATCCAGATTCTCTCGCACAATCAAGAGCTTCTTGTATCTCTTCTGCCTTTGCCATACCGGTTGAAATTATCATGGGTTTGCCAGTCTGCGCTATATATTTAATCAAAGGCAAGTCGATGAGTTCGAAAGACGCTACTTTATACGCTGGTGCATTTAAATCTTCTAATAAATCTACGGCTGTTTTATCAAAAGGTGAACTAAAAATGATAATATTATTTTTCTTTGCATGCTCAAATAATGGCGCATGCCATTCCCATGGCATATGGGCTTCTTGGTATAGATCATACAATGTTCGACCATCCCACAATCCACCGTGAATGCGAAATTCTTCTCTATCTGATTGAAGCGTTATCGTATCGGCTCTGTACGTTTGCAATTTGACTGCATCAGCGCCAGCTTTTTTTGCTTCTTCGATGATACGCATTGCAGTTTCTAATTTACCATTATGGTTTGCTGATAATTCAGCAATAACAAAAGGAGGGTAATCACGGCCAATCATTCGACCCGCAATTGCAAATTGATCATTAATATTATTCATGAGTTATCTCCATTTTACGCGCTTACCAACGCCGTCTGCTGACACCTAACATATTCACTTGCTAAATCCCACCCCATATTTGCTACAACATCAACAATAGAAAGATGAGAATAAAAATCAGCAAGCCCTTTTTGCAAATAGGAGGCTGGAATATAATTTTGTAAACGTAATTTTGAAGGCGAACGAATCATAAATCCATCTTCTTCTAAATATTCAGCCGAACCTACGGGAGATAAATATTCTTCTGCGGAGAAATGGTTGCAAAAAGCAACCAATCGATCCGTGCGATCAGCGACGATGTTTAGTGCACTTGCACGATGCCATCGGGTCTTTAAATGCAGCTTTGCACTGATGTAACGAATCGTATTTTCATTAAGTTCCGCTAAGCGGGTTGTTGTCTGAGAGATATGATAATTGATGATATCGTAAGCATCTGAAAAATAAGGATGTTTAGCATAATTTATACTCACGCCACGCCCAAGTTTCTCACGCCAATGCGTTTCGTCAACGACCATGGTTTCCGCAATGGTTTGTGCTAAATGCGTTCGGCGAATAGGTACTGAAATCCAATTGGGCTGACCAGCAACAATTAATCGATTCCTTGTTTGCCAAGACTGTTTTTCCAATTGAACATCATCAAGGATAATAAAATCATCGGCTTGCGCAATAAGATTGAAATATCCAGACCATGGCAGAAAAGTCGGCTGCATCACAACTAAACACTGCGTCACTTATTATCTCCGTAAACAATCTGTTATGCACGGTTGAACATTTTAAATGTTCACCGCACAAAAATTATTATTTGCTATGCATTTTCACTGGTTTCTTCAACCGCTTTGGTTGCTTCGAGTGGTGGTCTTTCTCCGATTTTTCTTGCTGGACTACCGACGTAAATTCCCCAGGGATCACAGTTTTTATTCACAAAGCTACCTGCGCCAATCACACACCCTTCGCCAATAGTCACGGGCATAATCACGGAGCGTGCTCCAATATAAACATCATTCCCCACTTCAAGCCGTCCACCTAATGTTTTTGACTCTCCGTCGTTCATTCCATCCACCATTTTAAGACCGGCAGCATGAGAATATGTCGCTGATAAAAAAACTGTTCCAGGTCCTGTGGAGACGCGATCACCAATAATGGTCAAACCACCGCCCCAAATTGTTGTATGCGGTTGCACATCGGTGTATTCACCAATTTTCACACCCTCACCAGCAAATATAAAAACAAAATCTCTAATTTTACAATGATTACCCAAATCGACAACATGAGGAAACGCAATTTTAGCCATAGGAAAAATTTTTACGTCAACACCACAAGAGCGTAATTTGTCGCGAACATTATCGCCCATTAATTCAATGCCCTCTAAATTATACATTCTCTGTTTTCTCCTTATGATTAAACATATCTTGACGCTTTTCCACTAAGTGTTCGTAACGCTTAGCCTCTAGCTCTTTTTTATAGTCAAGTAATATATCCTTAAATGAATATTTTGGCACCCAACCTAATTCGTTTTTCGCTTTCGTATTATCATACAAAAAAGCATCCATTCCATTTGATTTTTCAGGACAATAAGTAAACTCTGGAGCAGAAGAACCACTCCAAAAAAGCTCCGCGATACATTGAGCTTGTTCAGCCAAGGTTAAATATTTGCCTGATGTGATATTGTATAACCCTGACGCTGTCGTGCTTTCTAACGCGCAAACAAAGGCTGAAACAACATCTTTAACATAAATAATATCGCGTCCCAGCGTACTATCGCCCCACAGTTCTAATGGCTGGGCAGCGAGTGCCTTATCAATAAAAACTTGAAATCCGGTTTTAATGGGTTTGCCGTCTTTAAAAATTTCTGTATGAGGCCCATAACCATACACAGGAGGCAACCTAAATATAATACTATGCAATCCATATTGCGCTTGGTAATGAAGAACACAATCTTGGGCACAACTTTCAGAGATACTAAACATCGCGTATTCGCCGCTATAATTAAGCGAGCGGCCATCTTTTTCTTGGATCGCTTTGTTATGCTCCCATAAACCTTGAGTGTTGCGATGTGACGTCGCATAAATGATTTTTTTTACAGAGTTATGCCGACAATATTCAAGAATATTGAGTGTACCAATTGCGTTAACATTGATGTATTCACAGGCATCGTACTTATTTTCGGAGATATTCGCGGGTTGCCAAGCCGCCAAATGAATCACTGTATCGTAAATTTGCTTTAACTGCCGAAGCTTTAAAAAATCATCTTTTTGAGTAATATCAATTTTTACATAAGGTATATTTTTATCTGCATAATATTGACGATCATCATCAATGATATCCGTAGCGGTTATACTATAACCTTGAGCGACCAATTCATCAATCAGATAAGTTCCGATAAATCCTGAGGCTCCGAAGATAAGAATTGATTTATTTTTTTTCATAAGACATCCTCAAATATTACGACAAAATACCAGACTTTCCTTCACTCTTTGTTTCTTAATTCGCTAATATTTCTGTGATAACCTCTTCTTTTCCCTCTCCTATCTCCATTGCAAGAATCAAGGGTGAATCAGGGTATATAAAATCTCTATTCTTGATGAGCAATGGTAATCGATGAAGATCGTCCAAGCCCAACGTTGGCAGAATACCAGCATACTCCGTTTTTTGTTGCTCATTTTGATGGAAACCAATAACCGGTGTTTCAACAACCAATGCCTCAGACAATGACAAGCCAGGGGATGTCATTACAAGATCACTGCTGCTCATAATTTCCGCAACATTTTTGATGTTTTGCATGATGCTTATTTTATTTGTTGTTAAGGGATACCGTTGAATAATTTGGTTCAATTTTTCTAAATGAGAAAAGCTAGAGCCTAAAACGATTCTAATCTCACATTGCATTGGAAGTTGGAGTAAAACATTCAACACATGCGAGGTCATATTTGCTGGATCGGAGGCCCCAAACATTAACATTATACGATTTAAAACGTCTTTGTTAGACCGTTTTTTTTTCTTCTTAAAAAGGTAAAATTCCGATCGAAGCAACCAATACTTTAAACCATAAAAATCAATTTTTTTTGTATCTTTGTTTCGATGAACTCCATGGGTAAAATCATTACCAAAACCGGGGAAAACAGTGACATCGGCGTAATTGCTGGCTTCAGTTAAATTAGTAAAAATAACAAGTTTTATTTTCAGTTCTTTTTTAATTTTCTCGGCCAATACGGGACAGACATCCAGTTTATCAAAAATGACTCTTTCCGGATTATCGATCTTTAACTGTGCAAATATTGCATCATCATTGTCATACTGAGTTACTTTATACCCATCACTAGCAAGAAAATCACATATTTTCTCATCGCTTTTCGTCATAAAATTAATATTTACGAGAAAATTTCGCTCTTTTAGTGCCTTAGCTAATGTCAATGATTGATAAACATGCCCTAAGCCAAGTTGCTCATTTCCGTCAGTTATGATTGCAATATTCATTCTTGACCATTATCTAAAAATAGTTTCATGATGACTTCTGCCCGCTGCCAATCCTCAAGCGTATCAATATCTTGTACTCGCCAACGGGGTAATTCAATGACGGTGGACCAAGGCTCAAAAACTTTTTTTTCTTCAAGCCAAGCTTGTGGTCTTGCCCAATAAAATTGTCCGGCATCATACGTTACGTCAGGTAAATCTTGAGATCTAGCTTTATAATGCTCTGGAAAAACCATTGATAAACCTTGACTCTCATTTTTGTAAAAACTTCGGTACACTGAGAATCCAGCAGATGTCGCTGAGAAAACATATTGCCAATTGCCGTCTTGTAAAACCGATAGACCACGATGAATATCTTGGGTTTGTATAAACGGTGCAGTGGCTAGAATACAACACACGGCCAAAGGATTGTAATCGTTGTCTTTCATCCATTGTACGGAATGCGACATCACCTCACCCAAACCGGCCTGATCATTGGAAAGCTCTTGGGAGCGTAAAAAAGGGACATCGGCACCATGTGCCTGAGCAATATCAGCGATCTCTTCATCATCGGTCGAAACAATCACTCGATCAAAAAGCCCAGTATCTAGCGCCGCTTGAATAGAGTAGGCAATCATTGGTTTGCCTAGAAATAAACGGATATTTTTTCTGGGGATCCGTTTACTTCCACCTCGAGCAGGAATTACAGCCACATAGCTCATTGTATATTCTTTCTCAAGGCATTAATAACGTGAGATTGTTCTTGGTCCGTCAAAGTAGCATACATGGGAATACTGATTGCATGGTTGTAATAGTGCTCAGCCTGAGGAAAATCACCCACTTTGAAGCCTAGATTTTTATAATACGGCTGGGTATGAACAGGAATGTAATGTACATTTACACCAATTTGGGCTTCTCTAAGACTATCAAACAAATTTTCCCGATTGACTTTTGTTTGCTCAGGATCAACTTGTACAACATACAAATGAAAAGCTGATGAAAAATGAGCCTGTTGAAAAGGCAGAATGAGCGGTAAATCTGCAAGCTGTTGATTATATACAGCTGCTATTTGCTGTCTTCGTTGTATATATTTATCTAAGCGTGACATTTGACTTACGCCAAGTGCCGCTTGAAGGTCAGTCATTCTGTAGTTAAAACCTAAATCCAGTTGTTCATAATACCAAGGGCCTTGTGAAACACCTTGCATTTTCTGTGCATCACGCGTTATACCGTGAGAACGCAAACGTTGCATATCATCAAATAGATTAGCCTTATTGGTCACTGCCATACCACCTTCACAAGTGGTAATAATTTTCACAGGATGAAAGCTAAAAATGGTAATATCACTGTATTCACAGTTACCAATAAATTTTTCATTGTATTTCCCGCCGATAGCATGCGAAGCATCTTCGATAATATGGAAACCATATTGTTGGGATAATGCATAAATCTCTTTCATGTTACATGACTGCCCTGCAAAATGCACAGGAACAACAATCTTTGGTAATTTGCCAAGCTTCTCTGCTTGCATAAGTTTTTGAGCTAGGCTATCGACACTGAGATTGTACGTCGCAGGATCAATATCAACAAAATCAACGTTCGCCCCACAATACCGTGCACAATTGGCAGAAGCTACAAAAGTATTGGGGGACGTCCACAACCAATCATTGGGCCCAAGTCCTAGGGCAAGACAAGCCAAATGCAAGGCGCTCGTTGCTGAATTAACAGCAACGGCAAACTTAGCGCCAGTTTTGTCCATGACCGATTGTTCAAACTGAGGCACCATCGGTCCTTGAGTCAACCAATCTGATTGCAAGACCTCAACAACTGAAGCGAGGTCTTCTTGAGTAATGTCTTGTCGCCCGTAGGGAATCATTCCTTTTCCGCCATACTGTTGTATTTTAAAATTTCTTCGATGTTTAGAAATTGAGGATTTTTACCAGAATGGTACTCAAAACCTTGCTCAACTTTTTTTCCGAGTTCACCCATTCGATTTTTTACAAAATCATGCGGATCATTTGCAAAAGATATCGTTGGCTGTAAGACATAATGATCACCAAATTCTAACGTTAGATGAGAATCATCGGCTGGGCACATAACTTCATGGAGTTTTTCTCCTGGCCGTATACCGATTACTTCTTGATGAAAATTAGGTGCCATAGCAGTAGCTAGGTCTGTTATGCGGATAGAAGGAATTTTTGGTACAAAAATTTCACCTCCGTGCATTCTAGCGAAATTTTTAAATACGAAATCAACACCCTCGCGTAACGTTATCCAAAATCGCGTCATGTTAGGATCGGTTATAGGCAAATAACCGGTGTTTTCAGCAATTAATTTCTTAAAAAAAGGAACAACAGAGCCCCGCGACCCCACGACATTGCCATACCGTACAACCGCAAACCGAGTGCGGTGGTCGCCTGCAATATTATTAGCAGCCACAAATAGTTTATCTGAAGCCAATTTGCTGGCGCCATAAAGATTTATGGGGTTTGCAGCTTTATCGGTTGATAAAGCAATAACCTTATCAACGTTTGCGGCTAGTGCCGCCTGGATAACATTCTCTGCGCCATGAACATTTGTCTTAATGCATTCCATCGGATTGTATTCAGCAGCCGGTACCTGCTTTAATGCTGCAGCATGGATCACATAATCAATGCCCCTCATCGCCATCGTTAGCCGAGATAGATCACGCACGTCACCCAGAAAATACCGCATAAATGGATACTTCTGCGTGGGAAATATTTGTGACATTTCATATTGCTTGAGTTCATCTCTTGAATATATAACGAGCTTATTAACTTGAAATTGTTCCAAGATCATACGGACATATTGATGCCCGAAGGAGCCCGTACCGCCTGTGATCAGAATTGATTTATTATTAAACATAGTCATCCATATTAATTTGTATTCAACTACAGTTCAAAGAACAACCTCGGTGAAATTTAACATATATTCTTTGTCCTATTCCTTCAAAGAGGGCGCTTCCAAGTATATGCTCATCCTAATTCAATAGCAATGTTATTGCAGGGGTAAATTGCATCATACATGTTGGTCGGAAAAACCTTTTTTTCGTTCCCAAAACGATCGCATATATTTGACGCTCATTGATGACACAAATCTGACAGAGCTTCGAATATTGCCCCACGGCATTGGATAGACGTATGCCGCTATCACCCAAGTGGCTAGAAACATAAATACTTGTGAAAATGCAAATCCAAGGGCTGCCGCCAAAACGCCCAAGGATTTTATTAGCGTTAAGGTAATAATTAAGGATGTTATTCCAGAGCCAATTGTTGCTATAGCAATGTATTGTGTTTTTGTTGAATACCAAACAAATCCACTCATTACATAATACATACCCGTAAAACCGTTGCCTAACATTATCCAGAAAATAATTTCTCTTGCAGCCATGAATTTTTCACCCACGATCAAAGGGAATGCCAAATAAACCGCAGCTGCTGCAATCAGTCCTGCCAGTAAAAAAATCACTTGAAGAAAATAACTTACACCCACCAGAAAATACCGTGTTTCCTGAGAAGGTGCCGTTAATTTTGCAAACAACCAAGGGGAATAGGCCTTACTGAACGCTTCGGCCACTAAACTTAACGCCACGCCAAATTGCATACCCACCATGTATATGCCAGTGGATGCAACATCAAGCTTATTAGTCAAAATAAATCGTCCACTAATGCTGATAAGTGCGGCACTGATCGTATGCGGGATCAAAGGAACACCAAATTTTAGTGCATGGACAATATCACGGCGCCAAGCTGTAGGCTTAACAATGCATTGGTTTTTAAATAACAAAAAAACAACACCAATGCCACACAAACCAGTCGTGAGCACCTGCCCATACACACGCCCTTCCCACTTCATGC